>NZ_JBHXME010000183.1:0-20678 GCF_042721125.1 Streptomyces sp. NPDC058469 | reverse complement strand
CGTCGAAGGCAGCCACCGCTTCTCGTCGTACGCCCTGGTCTTCCACGTCGAGCGGACCGGCCCGGGGCGCTCGCTGCTGCGGGCCGAGACCCGGGCCGCCTTCCCCGGCCTGGCCGGGGGCCTCTACCGGCGGCTCGTCATCTCCAGCGGTGGGCACGTGATCGCCGTACGCCGGCTGCTGTCGGCGGTCCGCCGCCGGTCCGAGTAGCCCCCGCGGCTCAGGTCGGCGAACCGGACGAGAAACGCCGGAGCAACGGTGACAGCACCAGCACCGACTTCGTCCGCTCCACGAACGGCTCCCCCGCGATCCGCTCCAGGACCCGTTCGAAGTGGCGCATGTCGGCGGCGAAGACCTGGACGACCGCGTCGGCGTCACCCGTGACCGTCGACGCGGCGACGACCTCCTGGTAGCGCTCCAGGCCCCGCCGGATGGTGTCCGGGGAGGTGTTGTGCCGGCAGTAGATCTCGACGAACCCCTCGGTCTCCCAGCCGAGCGCCGACGGGTCCACCCGTACGGTGAAGCCGGTGATGGCGCCGGTGGCCCGCAGCCGGTCCACGCGCCGCTTCACGGCGGGCGCGGACAGGCCGACGAGCTGCCCGATGTCCGCGAAGGAGCGGCGGGCGTCCTCGGCGAGGGCGTGCACGATGCGTTCGTCGAGTTCGTTCAGCACGGTGGATCGATCACTTCTCGGGTGGTGCGGTGGGTGCCAGTCGGGAACGGCGGTGGCCGTATACGAAGTAGAACACGAGCCCGACGGCCATCCAGATTCCGAAGACCACCCAGGTGACGGCCGAGAGGCTGCCCATCATCCACACGCACAGCCCGAAGCCCACGGCGGGCAGGACCGGCGACAGCGGTACACGGAAGGTGCGGGACATGTCCGGGCGGGTCCGGCGCAGCACCACGACGGCGATGTTGACCAGCGCGAAGGCGAACAGCGTGCCGATGCTGGTCGCGTCCGCCAGCTGCCCCAGCGGGATCGCCGCCGCGAGGACCCCGCAGAACAGGGACACGATGACCGTGTTGGCGCGGGGCGCCCCGGTCTTCGGGTGGACCTTGCCGAACACCTTGGGCACGAGCCCGTCCCGGGACATCGCGAAGAGGATGCGGGTCTGGCCGTAGAGCACGGTCAGGACGACGCTCGCGATGGCGATGACCGCGCAGCCGGCGAGGAGGGTGCCCCAGAAGGACTGGCCGGTGACGTCGCGCATGATCTGGGCGAGGGCGGCCTCGGAGTCGTTGAAGCGCCGCCAGGGCTTCGCGCCGACGGCGACGGCCGCGACGAGGACGTAGAGCGCGGTCACGATGACGAGGGACAGCATGATGGCGCGGGGCAGGTCGCGCTGTGCGTTCTTCGCCTCCTCGCCGGCCGTGGAGGCGGCGTCGAAGCCGATGTACGAGAAGAAGAGCGTCGCTCCGGCCGCGCTCACGCCCGCCATGCCCAGCGGCATGAAGTGGTCGTAGTTGCCGGACTTGAAGCCCTGGATGCCGATCGCGCAGAACAGCACCAGCGCGGCGATCTTCACGCACACCATGACCGTGTTGGCGCGCGCGGACTCCTTGGCGCCGCCGAGCAGGAACGCCATCGCGAGGAGTACGACGATCAGCGCCGGGAGGTTGAAGATGCCACCGTCTCCGGGCGGGGCGGACAACGCGTCGGGGATGGTGACGCCGATGGTCCCGTCGAGCAGTTCGTTGAGGTACTCGCCCCAGCCGACGGCGACGGCGGCGACCGACACGCCGTACTCCAGGACCAGGCACCAGCCGCAGATCCAGGCGATCAGCTCGCCCAGCGTGGCGTAGGCGTACGAGTACGAGGAACCGGCGACCGGGATGGTACCCGCGAGTTCGGCGTAGGAGAGGGCCGAGAAGAGGGCCGTGAGGCCGGCGATCACGAAGGAGAGGGTGACGGCGGGGCCGGCCTTGGGGACGGCTTCGCCGAGGACGACGAAGATGCCGGTGCCGAGGGTGGCGCCGATGCTGATCATGGTCAGCTGCCAGAGTCCGAGAGAGCGCCGGAGCGAGCCGCCCTCACCCTGGCCGCCCTCGGCGACCAGGAGTTCCACGGGCTTGCGGCGCATCAGACGCGCGCCGAGCCCCGGGGACGGCTCGGCGGTCTGGCTGCGGTGGTGCGGGGGTGCGCCTTGGTCGAGCACGCGGGGCTCCTTGTCGCTGCCGGTCATGGCGGCAGGAAGCGGGGGGCACGGGCCCGCCGAGCGGGGGTCCTGCCGCGCTGGGTACAGCGCTCGACCCTATGAGCTGGGGCGTCCTGGTCGTAATGCGGCAACCTTGCGCGTCTCCGCAAGATCGTTGCGTTCATCGGGTGCGGGTGTTCATTCGTTGCGCGGTGGGTGTCGAGCGTTGCGCGAAGCCTGACGCAGCACTTTTCAGGGCCGGGTTCAGCCCTCGTCCGGCTCCCCCGCGAGGGCCCGCGCCTCGGCGACGTCGCCCTCGTCGAACCCCATCCGGCCGGGCTTCCCGAAGGCCTCCGCCTGCGCGTCGATCCAACGCGTGTGCGCCTCCCACGCGGCCTGCTTGCTCATGCCGAGCGCGGCCCCGATCTGTGTCCAGGAGGCACCGGCCTCGCGGGCCGCGCGGACGGTGAGCTGACGGCCGTAGGCGGCCTTGCGGGCGACGACCTCGGTCAGGGCGAGCAGTTCCAGCGTCTCGGCCTTGTCGAGTGCCTCCGCGTCGCTGCCGAAGCCGGCGAGGGACTCGCGCGTGCGGAGGTCGTCGAGGCGGGCGACCGCGGTGAGGAGGGTGTGCTCGGGTTCGATGCTCTGGGGTGTGGTCATGGGTGCAGCGTTGCGTCAGGTCCGCTTGACGTCAAGGGGGCCTGACGCCAGTTCCTTGGTGAGGAAGGTGCAGGGGTCGACGCATTCACGGGTGACCCCGTCGCGGTCCTCGTACGACCAGCGGTCCACGTAGTCCGTCAGACGCCGGTAGCCGAGCCGCGCGTAGAGGTCGGCGGCCCTCGGGTTGTCGGCCGCGACGCCCAGACCGAGGACCGTATGGCCGTGCTCCCGGGCCAGTTCCTCGGCACGCCGGATCAGCGCGCCGCCGATGCCGCGCGAGCGCAGCTCCGGGGGCCACACGCCGAGACCGTTGAGCTCCGGGCAACCGGGCAGCGCGGCCCGCACCTCCAAGGCCGCGCAGCCGCCCCAGATCACCTCCGCGTGCCCGACGGGCCGGCCGTCCAGCCAGGCGACGAGATACGTGCCCCCGCCCGTCCCCTGCCGTGCGAACCGCCCGGCATGGGACGAGACGGCCCCCGGCGAGCCGATGTACTGGTCGAGCAGCGCCACGTCGGCGGCCCCGCACACACTGGTCTCCATACCCCCGACGGTAGCCGCCGGAGCACACCGACGGCCCCCGAATATCCCGGGCGCCGGGACAACGGGGGCCGTACGAAAGCGAGTTGGGTCAGCTCCAGCTGGCGTGCAGGGGCTTGCCCTCCGCGTAGCCGGCCGCGCTCTGGATGCCGACGATCGCGCGATCGGCGAACTCCTCCAGGGAGGCGGCCCCGGCGTAGGTGCAGGAGGAGCGGACGCCCGCGATGATCGAGTCGATCAGGTCCTCGACGCCCGGGCGGGCCGGGTCGAGGAACATGCGGGAGGTGGAGATGCCCTCCTCGAACAGCGCCTTGCGGGCACGGTCGTAGGCCGACTCGTCCGACGTACGGTTGCGGACCGCGCGGGCGGACGCCATGCCGAACGACTCTTTGTAGAGGCGGCCGTTGGCGTCCTGCTGGAGGTCGCCCGGGGACTCGTACGTGCCCGCGAACCACGAGCCGATCATGACGTTCGACGCACCGGCCGCGAGGGCCATGGCGACGTCTCGGGGGTGGCGGACACCGCCGTCGGCCCACACGTGCTTGCCGTACTTCTTCGCCTCGGCGGCGCACTCCATGACGGCCGAGAACTGCGGCCGGCCGACACCGGTCATCATGCGCGTGGTGCACATCGCGCCGGGTCCGACGCCGACCTTGATGATGTCGGCGCCCGCCTCGATCAGGTCCTTGACACCCTCGGCGGCGACGATGTTGCCGGCCACGATGGGCACCTGCGGGTCGAGGGCGCGCACCTGCCTGATCGCGCTGATCATCGACTCCTGGTGGCCGTGCGCCGTGTCGATGACGAGTGTGTCGACGCCCGCGTCCAGCAACTGCTTGGCCTTCTGCACGAAGTCGCCGTTGATGCCGACGGCGGCGGCGATGCGCAGCTTGCCGTCCGCGTCGACGGCCGGCGAGTACAGCGTGGCGCGCAGGGCGCCCTTGCGGGTGAGGATGCCGGCGAGCTTGCCGTCCTTGTCGACGGCGGGCGCGTAGCGGCGGTTGGCGCCGTCCAGCTTGTCGAACGCCTCGCCCGGGTCGATGTCCGCGTCGAGCAGCAGAAGGTCCCGGGACATGACCTCGGCGAGCTGGGTGAAGCGGTCGACACCGGTCAGGTCGGCGTCGGTGACGACACCGACCGGGCGCTGGTCCTCGTCCACGACGACACCCGCGTTGTGCGCGCGCTTGGGCAGCAGGGCGAGCGCGTCGGCGACGGTCTGATGCGGGGCCAGCCGGATCGGGGTGTCCAGGACGAGGTGGCGGCCCTTCACCCAGGAGACGACCTCGGTGACGACCTCGATCGGGATGTCCTGCGGGATGACCACGAGTCCGCCGCGCCGGGCCAGTGTCTCGGCCATGCGCCGCCCTGCGATGGCGGTCATGTTGGCGACGACCAGCGGGATGGTGGTGCCCGTGCCGTCCGGGGAGCTGAGGTCCACACCCTGACGCGATCCGACCGCGCTGCGGCGCGGCACCATGAAGACGTCGTCGTACGTCAGGTCGTACGGGGGCTGGATGTCGTTGAGGAAACGCACGTGCTGCACATCCCAGTCGATCAGAGGTGGTCCCCGGGCAGGTCAGCCAGGGGGAGGAGCACGTACTTCATTGTCCCATGTCGGGCGGAATGCCATGCCTCGGATCATCCTCCAGGCAGGTCGACGGCCTCGCTGGAGGAATGTCCGAACGAACCGGTGATTCACATGGGGGCAACCTTTGGGACACCTCACGTATCGAACGGGCATGACTTTCCACCGCACGGTGTTCGGGGCAGTGCTCGCTGCCGTGGTGCTCGCCCTGGCGCCGGGGTCGGCGGCCGTGGCCGCCAGTCCCTCCCCCCTGCCGACGCAGGCCTACGCCACGATCGAGGCGGACAAGCAGCTCAACGTGGGACCGGCCGCGCAGTCGGTCCACGTGGGGTGGATGTTCTATGACGGCGGGGCGAACGTTCCCGTGCCCACGAACCAGACCCTCGTCATCGATGCCAGGGACCTCGCGGGCATCGCGAGCGTCGCCGTCGACGACCCGAGGTGCACGGCCGCCGGGCAGGTCCTCACCTGCGTCGACAAGGACGACTCCCAGCAGCCGTACGTCGACTTCACCGTGCGGGCGGACGCGGGCGCCGCCCTCGGTGCCACCGGCACGCTCAAGTACACCGTCTCCGCCGAGCACGGCACCGGCGCCACCGCGGAGGCGAAGGTGGTCGTCGGCGTCCCCGACCTGGTCGTCGGCAAGGTGCCCGACGTGACGCACGCCAAGATCGGGTCCCGGATCGAGCTTCCGCTCCAGCTCCGCAACACCGGCGACCTGGCCACCGACCGGCGCATCATGCTGCGCTGGGAGTCGCTGGGCGGACTGGTCTTCGACCGGAAGTTCTCCAACTGCACCTACGGCGACGGCGACGACCCCGTCGAACCCGGCAGCCAGGCATCCGTCACCTGCGTCTTCACCGCCCCCGTGGCCGCGGGCGCCACCGTCGAACTGAGCAGCCCCCTGACCGCCACGGTCGGCGAGCACGTCCTGACCGCCGTGACCGACTACTCGGCCGAGCTCCTGAAGCCCGGTGTGCAACCCGGCGGCGGCATCTACCCGGGCACCGGGCCGGAGCTCACCCTGGTGCCGGCGTCCGGAGCGGGAGACGGCTTCGAGAGCGGCGCCACGGGCCGGGTCAGTGTCTCGGCCGACAGCTCCGCGGATCTCGCGGCCACCGCCGCGGTGACACCCCGCCGCACGGCCGGCGAGTGGACCCTGACCCTCAACGCCGTGAACCACGGCCCGGCCTCCGCGTACGGCATCGGCGACAAGGCCGTCGCCCTGGTCGACGTGGTCCTGCCCAAGGGCACGGTCGCGACCGGCAACGCTTTCGAGGAGGGGGAGGACACGCCCTACGGCGAGTGCTTCCTCTGGGTCAGCGACACCAGGACGGCACCTTTCGCCGCGGGTCACCGGCACTATGTGTGCCCCGTGCCGCGCGGTATCGCCGCCGGGAAGAGCCAGCTGTTCGTGCTGTGGGTGAAGCCGGCCAAGGACTACGACGACGCGAAGGGCACGGCGACCGTACGCCCGGGCCCGGCGGGCATCCCCCTGCACGACCCGAACGCGGCCAACGACAGCGTCACGTTCGCCTTCGACACGTCGACCGCGTCACCTTCGTCGAGCGCGTCCTCACCCTCGCCCGCGTCCGGCGCGTCCGCCACGCCGGGAGCGTCAGACGGTGCGTCGGCCACGCCGACCGCGACGGACGC
This sequence comes from Streptomyces sp. NPDC058469, assembly GCF_042721125.1. Classification (NCBI taxonomy): domain Bacteria; kingdom Bacillati; phylum Actinomycetota; class Actinomycetes; order Kitasatosporales; family Streptomycetaceae; genus Streptomyces; species Streptomyces sp. NPDC058469. The sequence continues at coordinate 14,104 of NZ_JBHXME010000183.1, read as the reverse complement.
GCCCAGCGGCACGCTGCCCCACACGGGCACGGGCCCCATGGCCCTCATCGCCACCGCGGCGGCCGGGGCCCTGGTGCTGGGCTCGGCCGCTCTCCTCGTCGCCCGGCGCAGGCGGCGTTCCCACTGAGGCGGAGCCGGATCAGTACAGGAAGCGGTGCAGCGGAGCCGACTCGGTCAGCAGCATCGTGAGCCGGTGGGCGAGGCGCTGCCACGCCTCGTCCTGCCCGTAGCTGAGTCTCACGTCCTCGCCGCCGGCCGCCTCGATCGCCGCGAAGAGGGTGGCCGTATCGGCGTCGGGCGTGAGGTCCACCAGGGAGAGCACCCGTGCCAGCGCGCCGACCAGGCCGACGGCGGTCTTCGCGGGCGTCAGGACGGTGCCGCGGACGGTGGCCACGACGCCCGAGGGGTCGGGCAGGTCCGGCGGGGCCACGAGGAGTCCGGACAGCTCGCGCAGCAGCGCGTACAGCAAGTCCGTCTGGTCAGTGGGCAGTTCGACGATGCGCAGGCCCTCGTGTTCCCAACGACCGTTCGGACTGCGCACCTTGGGCCCCCGCGCCACCGCCTCGGCGAGCGTCTCCCGCACTCGCCGGAAGGCCGCGAGCCCGTCCGCGAAAAGCGCGTGCCCACTCGCTCCGCCCACGGACTCGGCCAGGGGCGCCAGCAAGTGTTCCTCCACCCGGTCGCACTGCGCCTCGAGGTCCGGATCCACGACCACGAGACGAACCGACGTGCGCTGCTCCTGTTGCTCCATACCGAACACTCTGCCAGCCGCCTCGGACAATCGGGCTAGCGGTCGGCTTCGCCCAGTGCGAGCACGACGGAAAGCTCCGGGGTGCGGTCGACCGCGTCACCGAAGACGCTGACGGCGGTCTCCCACTCGCCGGGCCGCGCCTTCGCGTACGACTGCCAGTTCCGTACGACGACCAGCAGCCCCCGCTCAACGGCGCCCTCGGGCCACACCGTGTGGTCGCCGAGGCTGTCGGCGAGCGCGTCCCAGTTGCGGCCGAACCAGTCGGGCAGGGACAGCGCACGGACGCAGCGGTCCATCAGGCCGGCCTTGTCCGTGACCCCGTCGAGGTCCAGCGTGACCGCGAGCTGCGTCATCTCAGTACCGTCCTGAACGACTTGTAGTGATCATCGGTGTAGTAGATCCCGCCGTCCTGCCCGGTGACAATGCGCCGGGCCCCGCGATCGCGTGAGCCCGGCGTCCTGACGGTGTATTCGTGGTAGTAACCGCGCTTCTGCTGCGGCAGCAGCTTCTCGTAGTTCCCGAAGACGACCCCGTCCTTGGCGTACGGGAAGGGGCCGCCCCGGTCGATGAGAGCGACGGTCCGCAGTGCCTCGGCGGGGAGTTGGGAGAGTTTGACGGTCGCGGTGTCGGTGACGGTGGAGCCGCTCGTCGCCGTCGACGAACAGCCCACCGGCAGCAGTACCGCCAGACAGAAGAGAAGCACTCGGGGGACGAACCGCGGCAGCATGCGCCCGATGCTGCCACGGCCGTCCCCTCATGACCTTCTGTCAGGGCCCGTCAGATCCCGTCGGGGTCCGTCCGGCTGAGCGCCGACTTCGGCGACGCCCCGGCCGTCATCAGATAGTCGGCCGCCGCGGTGTCCGTCACCAGGCTGGTGACCAGCCCGGACCGCAGCACCGCGTCGATCGCCGCCGCCTTCCGCTGCCCGCCCGCGATCGCGACGACCTCGGGGATACGGCGCAACTGGTCCGCCTTGACGGTGATGCACCGCTCGCCCAGGTCCCGGCCGACCCGGCGGCCCTCGGCGTCGAAGAGGTGCGCGGACGTCTCGGCGGCGACACCGAGGGACGAGTAGTGCGCCCGCTCCTCCTCGCTGAGCATGTCGTAGACCGTCGAGATGCCCGGCTCCCAGGAGCCGATGGAGACGCAGGCGACCGTGACCTTGTCGAAGTACTCGAAGGCCCGCGCGATCCCCGTCTGGTGGCGCAGCGCCTCCGCGGTGGCCGCGTCCGGCAGCAGCATCGGCGCGTAGATGGGGTGGGCGTCGCCGCCCGACACCTGCGCGGCCCGCCGTACGGCCTCGACCGAGCCGCGCTCGGCGGTCCCGGCGTCGTACACGCCCGTCAGCTGGACCACCGTGCAGGGCGGCAGCCGGTCCAGGGCCGCCGCCATGTGGATGGTGGACCGGCCCCACGCGAGGCCGAGCACATCGCCCTCGTTGACCAGCTCGCCGAGCAGGTCGGCCGCGACCTCCCCGAGGTTCTCGGGATCGGGCGACTCCTCGCTGACCTCGGACGGGGACTCGACCACGACGGCGTGCCTCAGGCCGTACCGGGCGCGCAGCGCGTCCGAGCGCTCCGCGTCCAGTTCGGCCGGTACTCGGATCTCGATCCGTACGAGATCCCGTTCGAGAGCGGTCTCCAGGACCCGGGCCACCTTGAAGCGGCTGACGCCGAACTCCTCGGCGATCTGGATCTTGGACTTGCCCTCAAGGTAGAAGCGGCGGGCCATGGCCGCCGCCTGCACCAGCTCTGCGGGTCCCATCCGCATGGCTGACCGGCCCGCCGACATACCCGACACGGCGATCTCCTCACTGCTGTTCACACTCTGGATTCGCCGTTCATCCTCGCAGATCCGGCGCACTTGATCAGCCTTGATGGCCGCCGTTCACATACCTGCCGCTCAGTGGTCGCCCGCCCAGGATGCCTTGCTCACGACCCCTTCGGCCTGTGTGCGCAGTGCACGTACCGCCGCGGCCGGGTCGGATGCCCCGTAGACCGCCGAACCGGCGACGAACACGTCCGCGCCCGCGTCCGCGCAGCGCTCGATCGTCTCGGCCGAAACTCCCCCGTCGACCTGCAGCCACAGCTCCAGTCCGTGCTTCCTGATCAGCTCCCGGGTACGGCGGATCTTCGGCAGCATGATGTCGAGGAACGACTGGCCACCGAAGCCCGGCTCCACGGTCATGATCAGCAGCATGTCGAGCTCGGGGAGCAGATCCTCGTACGGCTCGATGGGCGTCGCGGGCTTCAGCGCCATGGACGCACGCGCGCCCTTGGCCCGAATCTCGCGGGCGAGCCGCACCGGCGCACCGGCCGCCTCGACGTGGAAGGTGACGGAGGAGGCACCCGCCTCGACGTACTGCGGCGCCCAGCGATCGGCGTCCTCGATCATCAGATGGCAGTCCAGCGGGGTGTCCGTCGCCCGGGCCAGTGACTCTACGACCGGCACGCCGAGCGTGAGGTTCGGGACGAAGTGGTTGTCCATGACGTCGACGTGGAGCCAGTCGGCGCCGGCCACCGCGTTCGCTTCGTCGGCGAGGCGGGCGAAGTCGGCGGACAGGATGCTGGGGTTGATCTGGACGGCCATGCCCCAAGCCTGCCATGCCCTCCGGGGGTTAGCCGCATCGGTCCGTTGTGGATGCGGTCCTTTTCGGGTGCCGGTCGTGTGTGGCCGGGCGCGCAGTTCCCCGCGCTCCTTTGGGGCGCCAAAGCTGTTCCGGTGAGTGGACTGGGGCGTGACCCCGTGTCCGGGGCGGGCCCATGCTCGACGGCACGTCACACGTCACCACGGGGGAATGCGTAGTGGGCCGGACAGAGACAGAGGTTGTCGCGCTGCATGCGCGGCATCTCAGTACGGGGCGCGGCAGGCTGGCGGCGATGTTCGGGAACGTCGTCGAGGAGTCCGCACGCGGCGCTGAGATCACCTCCACCGACGGGAAGAACTACCTCAACTGCGGTGGCTACGGCGTGTTCTTCGTCGGGGCCGGGCATCCTCGGGTCGTTGCGGCGGTGCGGCGGCAGGCAGGGCGGCTGGCGTTGTCCACCCGGCTGTTCCTGGACCCCGTCTCCGGGCTCGCCGCCGAAGCCCTCACCGGTGTCGCGCCGGCCGGCCTGGACCGTGTGCACTTCTCCGGCTCGGGGACCGAGGCCGTCGAGGCCGCCGTCAAACTGGCCCGCGCGCACGGCAGACGACGGCTGATCTCGATGCGGAACGGCTATCACGGCAAGACCCTCGGCGCGCTCTCCCTGACCGCGAAGGCGCTCTACCAGGACCCTTTCCGGCCCCTGCTGCCGGACGTCCACCACGTGCCGTTCGGCGACACCGAGGCGCTGGCGGCGGCGCTGGGCGACGGCGAAGACGCCTGCGTGGTGGTGGAGCCGGTACAGAGCGAGGCCGGTGTGATCGTGCCGCGGCCCGGCTACCTGGCGGCGGTGGCCGCACTGTGCCGGGAGCACCACGCCTTCCTGGTGGTCGACGAGGTGATGACCGGACTGGGCCGGCTCGGCTCCTGGTGGGGCTGCGCCGCCGAGGGCGTACGGCCGGACGTGCTCGTGACGGGCAAGGCGCTCTCCGGCGGCGTGATGCCGGTGGCGGCCACGCTCGCCACCCAGGAGGCGTTCGAGCCGTTCGACGCCGACCCCTTCCTGCACACCTCCACCTACTCCGCCGCCCCGATCGCCATGGCCGCCGTCAGCGCGACCATCGGGGTCGTCCGGGACGAGGGGCTGGTCGAACGGGCCGCCTCCATCGGCGCCCGGCTGCTTCCCGCGCTCCGGGCCGTCACCGCCGACCGCGCGCCCGGCCTGGTCCGTGAGGTCCGCGGCGCCGGGCTGCTGATCGGGATCGAGCTGGTGGACGCGGGGGCGGCCGGCGAGTTCCTGCTGGAGATGGTCGACCGAGGGGTGGTGATCAACCACTCCCTCAACGCCCACCCGGTCGTCCGGCTGACTCCGCCGGCCGTGCTCTCCCCGTCGCAGGAGGCCCGGCTGCTGGAGGCCTTCGAGGGTTCCCTGACGGCGATGGCGAAGTCCCTGACCTGACACGGCGACCTGACCTGGTGACCTGGCCCAGCGACCTGACACGACCACGACGGCTTCCGAAAGGCTGACGACAATGTCGACGAACCCTGAGAACCCCAACGACTGCAACAGCTCCAACAGCTCCAACAGCCCTGAGAACACGACGAGTTCACTCGACCCGATCGACCCACCACACTCGCCCCACTCACCGCACCCGGCACATCCACCGCACCCGACGCCCCCACAGACCGTGTTACTCACCGGCGCCAGCGGCGTCCTCGGCACCGCCCTGCTGCCGTATCTGCGCCACCACAGGGTGATCGCGTTGGCGCACCGCAGGCACCCCGCCCCGTGCGGCGAGGTCCTCGTCGGTGATGTGACCCGGCCCCGGCTGGGGCTCGACGTCGTCTCCTACCGGCGACTGTGCGCGCGGACGGACGCGGTGGTGCACGCCGCGGGCATGGTCGCCTTCGGCTCCGGGCGCGCCTCGATGCACACGGTGAACGTCGAAGGGGCCGGGCGGGTGGCCCGGTTCGCGGCCGACGCCGGCGTCCCGCTGATCCACGTCAGCACCGCGTACGTGGCCCGCTACCGGGAGATCCTGGCCGCCGGGGGCAACCGCGCCGAGCGGGCCGGGAACAGCCCCGCGGACTACGTGGCCTCCAAGATGGCCGGCGAGGAGGCGGTCGCCGCGGCCGGCGGCAGTGTGACCGTCGTACGCCCGTCGATCATCATCGGCGACTCCGTCACCGGGGCGATCGCCGAACCGCAGGGCCTGCACACGTTCGCCCAACAGGTGCTCCGCAACCGCCTGCCCTTCGTGCCGAGCGATCCGGCGAGCTACGTGGACTTCGTACCGCAGGACGTGGTGGCGCGGGCGATCGTGTCGCTGCTGGACGACGGCGCGCACCCCGCCGAGTACTGGCTCAGCGGCGGGGCCCACGCGCTCACCTGCGACCGGTTGGTCCAGGTGATCGTCGAGGAGGCGGCGGAGGCGGGCATCGCGGTCCGGCCGCTGCGGGTACTGGCGCCCGATGTCGTCGAACGGCTGGTCCGGCCGGCGTTCTTCGACGTGGTGCCGGAGTGGGCGCAGACCCGGCTGGACCGGCTGCTGGACATGTCGTCCGTTCTCTTCAACGAGAAGCCGCTGCCCAGTTCGCTCGCGGCCTTACCCGGCTTCGAGGCAGCGGCGGGAGTGCGGGCCAACGAGGACGCCTGGCGGGCGTCGGTGCGGCGCCTGATCGCCGACCGGCTCGGCGCCCGGGCGTCGGCGTGAGCGCCCGGCCGAGGACGACAGCGGTCCCGCAGAACCCTCGCAACCCCCGCAGGAATCCCGCAGACCGAGGTGGAGACGGCGATGTACTTCCTTGAACCCGAACGCGCGGTGCTGGACCGCTTCCTGCCAGGCCTGGACGAGCGGCTCGCCGAGCTGCCGCAGCGGGAACGGGAGCGTCCGGGAGGTCCGGCGCTTCCCCTGTTCAAGGCCGCGGGCGGCCCCGCTCTGCTGGTGCCGGCGGAACACCGCGGTCTCGGTATCGGCGCCGAGGACGCCGTGTCGTTGCAGCGTGCGGTCGGGGCGCGCAGCCCGTCGCTGGCGGTGGCCACCACCATGCACCACCTGTCGGTGGCCGGGCTGGTCCAGGCGTACGAGGTCGCGCAGGGCATGGAGTGGATGCTGCTGGAGGCCGTAGCCGACCAACGGCTGCTGGTCGCCTCGGGGTTCGCCGAGGGCCGGTCGGGACAGTCGATCCTCGACTCCTCCATCAAGGCGCACCAGGACGGCGACGACGTGGTGCTCAACGGCGCCAAGAAACCGTGCAGCCTGTCGGCGTCGATGGACCTGCTGAGCGTGTCGGTGACACTCGACGACGGGCAGGGCCCGGAGCTCGCCGTGGCGGTGGTCCCCGCCGCGACACCCGGTATCTCCGTGCACCCGTTCTGGGGCAGCTTCGTGCTGGCCGGCGCGGAGAGCGACGAGGTCAGGCTGCACGACGTACGGGTCACGCCCGATCTCGTGGTCCGCACCGGGCTCGGCGAGGACCGCACGCTGGACCCGGTCCAGACCGTGGGCTTCGTGTGGTTCGAACTGCTGATGTCCGCGTCGTATCTGGGGATGGCCAGCGCGCTGGCCGAGCGCGTGCTGCTGGCGAAGCGGGCGAGCGCCGCCGAACGGGCCGCGATCCTGGTCGAGTTGGAGTCGGCCATGGGCGGCATCCGCGGTGCGGCCGCCGCGGTGGACACGGGCCGGCCGCTCGGCCAGGACGAGCTGCTCCGCGCGCTGGTCTGCCGCTTCTCGACGCAGGACACCATCGACCGGGTGGTCCCGCGGTGCCTGGAGGCGCTGGGCGGCATGGCGTACGTCTCCACCGACGACACCGCGTATCTCACCGCGTGTTCGGCCGCGCTCAAGTTCCATCCGCCGTCGCGCAGATGGGCCGCGGAGGGCATGTGCGCGGCCTTCGCGGGCGGTCCGCTGGTGCTCGGCTGACCAAGGCCTCTGCGTACCCGTCCTCACCACCCGGACCGTCCGAAACCCGAGGGAGAAACCCGTATGACCTGCCACGTGCGTATCGAGGCGATCGTCCCGGACGGAGACGCCACCCATGTCTTCGACCGGGTCCAGGACTACGAGCGGTACACCGCGTACACGGACACGGTCCGGTCCGTCACCGTGACACCCGGCGGGGCCGGCACCGTGGAGTCCGCCTGGGAGGTGCACTTCCGCAGCGGTCTGCTGCGGTGGACCGAGCGGGACGTCATGGATCCCGTCGCCCGGCGGATCACCTTCGACCAGCTCACCGGCGACTTCGCGAGTTTCGCGGGGACGTGGGACATCACCCAGGCCGGTACGGACGTGAGCGTGCTGTTCACGTGCGAGTTCGACCTGGGGATCCCCAGCCTGGAACCGATCATCAACCCGGTCGCGATGCGCGCGCTGGACGAGAGCATGGGCCTCATCCTGCGCGGCCTGCTGGGCGACGGGATACGGCTGACCGGCAGTCGGCGTGACACGGCCGCCGCGATGCCGTGAGCGTCGGCGGGGTCGGGAGTCCCCAGCCGCCCGCCCACCGACCCACTCGACGCACACCGCGCCCCCAACCGCCGTACCGGCGCACCTTCTTGCGTACCGCCCGACACCCTTGAGGAGAGCCCCGTGGACAAGCGCCGGACCGTCGTGCTCGACCCCTACGGCAGGGCCGTCCCCGAAGAGGCCGCCCGGCTGCGCGCGCTCGGCGCCCTCGTGCCGGTGGAACTGCCCGGCGGAGTCCCCGCCTGGGCCGTCACCCGGTACGACCTGCTGAAGTCGCTGATGCTCGACCCGCGCGTCAGCCGGGACGCCCGCCGCCACTGGGCCCTCTACGACAAGGTCGGCAGCGAACCGGGATGGGCCTGGCTCTACAGCTGGACCAGCATCGTCAACATGCTCAGTTCCTACGGCGAGGACCACACCCGGCTGCGGAAGCTCGTCGCCCCCAGCTTCACCCGGCACCGTACCGAGGCCATGCTGCCGCGGGTCCGGGAGATCACCGCGGGTCTGCTCGACGCGATGGAGGAGACCCCGAAGGGCGAAGTCGTCGATCTGCGGGCGCAGTTCGCGCACCCGCTGCCCATGCGGATGATCTGCGACCTGTTCGGCGTGCCCGAGCGGATGCGGGCCGCCGTCGCGCGGCTCATCGAGGGGATCATGGACACCACCGGAACCCCTGAGCAGGCCGCGGACGTCCTCGAACAGATCGTGACGGTGCTGCCGGAGCTGATAGCGGAGAAGAGCCGGAACCCCGGCGACGACCTGACGACCGAGCTGATCACGGTCCGCGACCAGGGTGACCGGCTCTCCGAGGAGGAGCTCGTCCACACCCTTCTCCTGGTCATCGGCGCCGGTTTCGAGACGACCGTCAACCTGATCGGCAACGCCGTCCACGCCCTGCTCCGCCACCCCGACCAGCTCAAGCAGGTGCTCGCCGGGCAGCTGACCTGGGACCAGGTGGTCCAGGAGACGCTGCGCTGGGCCCCGTCCATCGCCAACGTCCCGTTGCGCTACGCGGTCTCCGACATCACGATGGCCGACGGTACGACGATCCGCGCCGGGGAGGCCATCCTGACGACCATCGCCGCGGCGGGCCACGACCCGGAGCGCTTCGGACCCGACGCCCACCTCTTCGACGTGGCCAGGAACGCGGACGGCCATCTCGCCCTGGGCATCGGCGTGCACCGCTGTGTCGGCGCCCCGCTGGCCCGCATGGAGGCGCTCACCGCGCTGCCCGCGCTCTTCGCACGCTTCCCGGGCATCTCCCTGGCGGTGGAGGAGGACGACCTGGAGCAGGTCCCCTCGTTCATCGCCCAGGGCTGGCGGGAACTGCCCGTCCGGCTCGCCCCCGCAACTCCCCCCGCCTGACCCGGAGTCGACACAACACCGACCCCTCCCTCCGAACGCCCCGCGCGGCGATGCCCGACCCGGGGTGCGAGAATCCTGCACTTCACCGGCCTTCAGCAGCGGGCAGGGCACGTCAGCGGAGAGGGAGATGGCATGGGACAGCCGTTCGGCTCCTACCAGAACGAGATCTACCTGAACGGGCTCGGCGGCATCGTGCCGTCCTACCCCATGGCCTTCGCGGAGTTGGAGGACCGGGCGAGCTCCGCGCTGCCGCCCTCCGTGTGGTCGTACGTCGCGGGCGGGGCCGGGGACGAACGGACTCAGCAGGCCAACGTCACCGCCTTCGACCACTGGGGCCTGGTCCCCCGCATGTTCGTCGGCGCGGCCGAACGCGACCTGTCCGTCGACCTGTTCGGGATGCGGCTGCCCTCCCCCGTGTTCATGGCGCCGATCGGCGTCATCGGCCTGTGCGCCCAGGACGGCCACGGCGACCTGGCGACCGCACGGGCCGCCGCACGCACCGGAGTTCCGATGGTCGCCTCCACGCTCACGGTCGACCCGCTGGAGGAGGTCGCCGGCGAGTTCGGGGACACCCCGGGCCTCTTCCAGCTCTACACACCCACCGACCGCGACCTCGCCGCGAGCCTCGTCCACCGCGCCGAGCAGGCCGGTTACAAGGCCGTCGTGGTCACCCTGGACACCTGGGTCACCGGCTGGCGCCCCCGCGACCTGTCCACCGCCAACTTCCCCCAGCTGCGCGGCCATTGCCTCGCCAACTACACGAGCGACCCGGTCTTCCGCGCCCGCCTCGCGCGTACCCCGCAGGAGGACCCCCAGTCCGCGGTCCTGCTCTGGACCCAGCTCTTCGGCAACCCCCTCACCTGGGACGACCTCCCCTGGCTGCGCTCCCTCACCGACCTCCCGCTGATCGTGAAGGGCATCTGCCACCCCGAGGACGTACGCCGGGCCAGGGACGGAGGCGTGGACGGCGTCTACTGCTCCAACCACGGCGGCCGCCAGGCCAACGGCGGCCTCCCCGCCCTGGACGCGCTGCCCGCCGTAGTCGATGCGGCGGACGGCCTCCCGGTCCTGTTCGACTCCGGCATCCGCAGCGGCGCCGACATCGTGAAGGCCATCGCCCTGGGCGCCACCGCCGTGGGCATCGGCCGCCCGTACGCCTACGGCCTCGCCCTCGGCGGCACGGACGGCATCGTCCACGTGCTCCGCTCACTCCTCGCCGAGGCCGACCTGATCATGGCCGTCGACGGCTACCCGACGCTCTCCGACCTCACGCGGGAGGCCCTTCAGCGCGTCGTATGAGCTAGCTGATCTGCGCGTCAACCGGTCCGGCGGATGAGCGCCAGATACATCGCGTCGGTCCCGTGCAGATGCGGCCACAGCTGTACGTCGGGACCCGCGCCGAGCGCCCCGACATCCGGCAGGAGCGGGCGGGCGTCGATCAGTTCGGTCTGCGGGTACTGCTTGAGGATGTCGTCGACGACGGCCCGGGTCTCGGCGAGGTGCGGCGAGCAGGTCGCGTAGCCGACGACACCGCCGACGCGGACGGATTCCAGCGCGGTACGCAGCAGGTCGCGCTGGAGGGACGCGAAGCCTTCGAGGTCCTCCGGGCGGCGGCGCCAGCGGGCCTCGGGGCGGCGGCGCAGCGCGCCGAGTCCGGTGCAGGGCACGTCCATCAGGACGCGGTCGAAGCTGCCGGGCCGCCACGGGGGCCGGGTCCCGTCGGCGGTGATGACCTGGTACGGCCCGGGGTTCCCGGCGAGCGCCTTCGCCACCAGGCCCGCGCGGTGCGGCTGCTTCTCGGAGGCGAGGAGCGTCGCCCCGCGCTCGGCGGCCACGGCGGCGAGCAGCGCGGCCTTGCCGCCGGGGCCCGCACACCCGTCGAGCCACTTCTCGTCCGGCCCGTCCAGCGGCGCGTTGGCGAGAGCGAGCGCGACCAGCTGACTGCCCTCGTCCTGCACCCCCGCACGCCCTTCCTTCACGGCTGCTACGGCCCCGGGCTCGCCGCCCTCACTGAGCCGCACGGCGTACGGCGACCAGCGCCCGGGCACCGCGGCCTCCTCGCGGAGCAGTTCCTCGGTGGTGGACCGGCCGGGCCGGGCGACCAGGGTCACCTCGGGCCGTTCGTTGTCGGCCTCCAGCAGGTCCTCGATGCCGGCGCGTCCACCGCCGAGCGAGTCCCACAGCGCGGAGACGATCCAGCGCGGATGCGAGTGCACGATCGCGAGGTTGTCCTCGGGGTCGTCGTCGTAGGGCGGCGCGACCCGCTCGATCCAGGTGTCGAGGTCGTCCTGCGCGACCTTCCGCAGCACGGCGTTGACGAACTTGGCCCGCCCGTCGCCGAGGACGACCCGGGCGAGTTCGACGGAGGCCGACACGGCGGCATGCGTCGGAATCCGCGTCCCGAGCAGCTGGTGCACGCCGAGGCTGAGCACGTCCAGCACCGGCGGGTCGACCTCGCGGAGCGGCCGGTCGACGCACGAGGCGATGATCGCGTCGTAGGTCCCCTGCTTGCGCAGCGTCCCGTACACCAGCTCGGTGGCGAGCGCGGCATCCCGGGCGTCGAAGTCGCCCTTCTCGCGTGCCTTCCGCAGCAGCGGCGGCAGGACGAGGTTGGCGTACGCGTCCCGCTCGTCCACGGCCCTCAGCGCCTCGAAGGCGAGGAAACGGACGGGGTCCTTCTGCGGCCGGCGGTAGGGCTTGCCGGGCTTACGGGGTCGCGGGGACTGCTCGCTCACGAAAAAGGTGCTCCGGATTTCTGGCCGAGATGTGCACCCAGCCTACGTCGCACCGCCGCGACCGTGCGCGGGACGTCACGCCCCGGGTGTACCGAGACTCCCGACGGTCTCCCCCGCGCCGATCCTCGCCCCGCGCGCCCAGTCCGCCGCCCGCATCGGCTTCTTGCCCTGCGCCTGCACCCACAGCAGCTCGACGGCGTACGAACCGGTGCCCACGTACACGTTCTTCTTGCCGACGGCCAGCGCACCGGGCGCGAGGTCGGTCCGCTCGGGCACGGGCACGGCCTGGATGAGCTTGAGCCGCTCGCCCCGGAAGACGGTCCAGGCGCCGGGCGCGGGCGTGCATCCGCGCACCACCCGGTCCACCCTCAGCGCGGGAGCCGCCCAATCCACCTGGGCGTCCTCGACCTTGATCTTCGGGGCGAGGGTGATGCCCTCGTTCGGCTGCGGTACGGCCTTCAGGGTGCCGTCCTCGATGCCGTCCATGGTCGCGGCGAGCAGGCCCGAGCCGGCGAAGGCGAGCCGGGTGAGCAGGTCGCCGCTGGTGTCGGTGGGGCGGATCTCCTCGGTGACGGTGCCGTAGACGGGCCCGGAGTCGAGCCCTTCCTCGATCAGGAAGGTGGAGGCGCCGGTGATCTCGTCCCCGGACATGATCGAGTGCTGCACGGGGGCGGCGCCGCGCCATGCGGGGAGCAGCGAGAAGTGCAGGTTGACCCAGCCGTGGGCGGGGATGTCGAGGGCGACGCGGGGCAGCAGGGCGCCGTAGGCGACGACGGGACAGCAGTCGGGCGCGATCTCCCGCAGCCGCTCCAGGAACTCCGGGTCGCGCGGCTTGACGGGCTTCAGCACCTCGATGCCCGCCTCCTCGGCCCGCTCGGCGACGGGGCTCGCGACCAGCCTGCGCCCTCGCCCGGCCGGCGCGTCGGGCCGCGTGACGACGGCGGCCACCTCGTGCCGCCCGGAGGCGATCAGGGCGTCCAGGGCGGGAACGGCGACCTCGGGGGTACCGGCGAAGACGAGCTTCATGGGAGGGTTCGGGCCTCTCGGGCGGAGGTGGGCGGGCAGCGCACCAGTCTATGGCGCGTGTCGGCAGGAGCGCCCGGCGGCTCACATCCGTCAACTCAGCGACGCGCGCAGCGCACATCGGTTCAGCGGGGGCGTACGCATATGCCCCTACGCCCCCGTTGCGTGACCAGCGGAGCGCACAGGCGTTGGTCAAGAAAGAGTTGACCTCTATGGGCCGCATTCGCGCGGCCCGATCCTTTTCAACGCCGGTTCGAGAGGCTTGTTCATGGCCGACCACGCAACCCACGACGCCCAGGCTCGGGCCAGCCTGCACTTGCTGGTGCGGGACATCGAGCGGGTCCGCCGGCAGGTGGACGCACTGCGCACGCTCACCGCCCAGCTGGGCAACGTCTACCGCCCGCGCCGCTCCGGCCCCTCCACGGGCTTCGTCGTCTACGGACGCGCTCCCGCCCCGACGGTCCGTCTCGCGCAGGAGCTGCGGGACAGTGTCGAGACCCTGGTCACGGCCGCCGTGGACTTCGACCGCTCACTCGGCTTCTCGTGGGACGCGGTGGGCTCCGCGCTCGGCGTCACCAAGCAGGCGGTACACCGCCGTTACGGCGCCCGCCGCGCCGTGGCCCAGGCGGCGGCCGAAGCCGAGCGCACGACCGAGGCGGCGAGCACCCGCCCGGTGGGCGTGAACACCGGCCTCCCCACGATGCCGGCCCTCCCCACGGTCCCCGCGGCCCGCTCCATGCCGACCCAGCCCACAGCAGGCAGCCCCACCCTCCGCGACGAGGTCAGGCCCACGGCCTTCCCGGGCCCCCGCAACGGCTGACTCCACAACCGAACCTTGTCTGCCTCCCGGACGAAAACCGGGAGGCAGCTGCATGCCGAAACCCGTTCGCCCGCACGCCACACCCGCGCGCGGCCGGCCGCCGACGGCGAGAACCCCCACGGGAAAGGTCCACTTCTCAGCCAACCGTGAACGACGGGCACGCGGACGCCCGCCCACCCGACAGCCACCGGCCGCCGACGGCGAGAACCCCCACAGGAAAGGTCCACTTCTCAACGGCCGGTGAACGGGCGGTGCGCGGGTGGGAGACAATCCGAGGCCGAAGGCCGAGGCTCACCCGATATCCGGCGGATCAACCCGCACCCGCACCCCCTCGGCCCGCCCCCGCGCGCGCGCGGG
>NZ_JBHXME010000182.1:0-21284 GCF_042721125.1 Streptomyces sp. NPDC058469 | reverse complement strand
GCCATAGGTAAAGAGGAAGGTCGGGTGCGTGAGCATGGGGGCGAGTATGGCACAGAACGGGGTCGGGGTAGCGGGGCGGGCGAGGTGTGGCCGGCGCCCATGAGGCCCGCCGAGACGGACGGTGACGGCGTCCATGGGTCCACCGGGTCGGTGTGTGGATGGCATCTATGAGGCCCGCCGAGTCGGTGTGTGGACGGCGTCCATGAGGCCCGCCGGGTCGGTGTGTGGACGGCACCCATGAGGCCCACCGAGTCGGGTGGTGGGTGGGCATAGGCCCGGGGGTCTGGGGGCGGAGCCCCCAGGGACGACCAGGTGTCCCACCCGAGCCTCATCAGAAGGGACGACGAGCTGTCCCACCCGAGCCTCATCAGAAGGGACGACCAGGTGTCCCACCCGAGCCCCGTTAGAATCGATGACCAGAACCCCGCCCAACCGCCGGAAGGCCCCCGTGTCAGCAGCGACCCCCGCCCCCGACACCGTCCTGGTCGTCGACTTCGGCGCGCAGTACGCCCAGCTCATCGCCCGCCGCGTCCGCGAGGCCCGGGTCTACAGCGAGATCGTGCCGAGCACCATGCCGGTCGCGGAGATGCTCGCCAAGAACCCCGCGGCGATCATCCTCTCCGGCGGCCCCTCGTCGGTGTACGCGGACGGCGCCCCCCGCCTGGACCGCGCCCTCTTCGACGCCGGCGTCCCCGTCTTCGGCATGTGCTACGGCTTCCAGCTGATGGCCACGACCCTCGGCGGCACCGTCGACAACACGGGCGCCCGCGAGTACGGCCGTACGGAACTGCACGTCTCCAAGTCGTCCTCCACCCTCTTCGAAGGCACCCCGGACGAGCAGTCGGTGTGGATGTCGCACGGCGACGCCTGCTCCGCCGCCCCCGAGGGCTTCACGGTCACCGCGTCCACGGACGTCGTCCCGGTCGCCGCCTTCGAGAACGACGAGAAGAAGCTCTACGGCGTCCAGTACCACCCGGAGGTCATGCACTCCACGCACGGCCAGCAGGTCCTGGAGCACTTCCTGTACCGAGGCGCGGGCCTCACGCCGAACTGGACGACCGGCAACGTCATCGACGAGCAGGTCGCCCTGATCCGCGAGCAGGTCGGCGACAAGCGCGCGATCTGCGGTCTGTCCGGCGGTGTCGACTCCGCCGTAGCGGCCGCTCTCGTCCAGAAGGCCATCGGCTCGCAGCTGACCTGCGTGTACGTCGACCACGGTCTGATGCGCAAGGGCGAGACCGAGCAGGTCGAGAAGGACTTCGTGGCCGCGACCGGCGTACAGCTGAAGGTCGTGGACGCGGAGGAGCGCTTCCTCACCGCGCTCGCCGGGGTCTCCGACCCCGAGGAGAAGCGGAAGATCATCGGCCGCGAGTTCATCCGCGTCTTCGAGCAGGCGCAGGCCGAGATCATCGCGGACGCGGGCCCCGAGGTCGCGTTCCTGGTGCAGGGCACGCTCTACCCGGACGTCGTCGAGTCCGGCGGCGGCACCGGCACGGCCAACATCAAGTCCCACCACAACGTGGGCGGCCTGCCGGAAGACCTTGAGTTCAAGCTGATCGAGCCGCTGCGCAAGCTGTTCAAGGACGAGGTCCGGATGGTCGGCCAGGAGCTCGGCCTGCCGGACGAGATCGTCCAGCGCCAGCCCTTCCCGGGCCCCGGCCTCGGCATCCGGATCGTCGGCGAGGTCACCAAGGACCGCCTCGACCTGCTCCGCGAGGCCGACGCGATCGCCCGCGAGGAACTGACCGCGGCCGGCCTCGACCGCGACATCTGGCAGTGCCCGGTGGTCCTCCTCGCGGACGTCCGCAGCGTCGGCGTCCAGGGCGACGGCCGCACCTACGGCCACCCGATCGTCCTGCGCCCGGTCTCCTCCGAGGACGCGATGACGGCCGACTGGTCGCGCCTGCCGTACGACGTCCTCGCGAAGATCTCCACCCGCATCACGAACGAGGTCGCCGACGTCAACCGGGTCGTCCTCGACGTCACGTCGAAGCCGCCGGGCACCATCGAGTGGGAGTAAGCCCTTTTTGAGGCTCAGGTCCGCTTGAGGGTGCGCACCGGCGCCCCAGGCGTCCAGATCTGGACGACCAGGTACTTCTCGTCCTCGACGCAGGTCCGCACGACCTCCGTCACCTCGGTGCGGAAGAGGTGGAACGGCTCCGGCGGTTCCACCTCTTTGCTGTACGCCCCCTTCGTCCCGGCATCCGTCACCTCGACCGCCCGCCCGGCGACCCGCACATCCCCGCCGCCCATCTCCGTACCCGCCCCCGGGTTCGCCTGCAGCGCGAACCGCGGATCGCGCCGTAGATCCAGCGCCTTGAGCGAGTCGGGCATCATCCCGAGCCACAACTCCCCGTCCAGGAACCGCACTTCGAGCCCGGTCGTGCGCGGCGACCCGTCTTTGCGCAGGGTCGCGAGGATGTGGTGCGTGAAGGCGCCGAAGCGCTCCTCCACGGTCGCGGCCAGTTCCGGCTCCGCGGCGACGAATACCGCCCAGTTCGATGTCATACGGCCACTGTCCCGCCGATACCCGACACCCGCTGTCCGGATTCGGGAAGGACTCAGGACGGACTCGGGACGGAGTCGGAAGGGAGTCGGAAGGGAGTCGGAGGGCATCCCGGCACGCTTGGTGCCGCATCTTTACAGAACACCACTGCCCTTTTCGCCTCACTGACGGTAACTTCCGCCCGTAACAAGGAACCCAGTGCTGGAGGACCGATGCACGGGCCGACACCGCCCTCCCCCCTGCCCACCGACCGGCTGCGGTTCGCCATGCCGCCGATGCACGAGTCGGTCGAGGACGAACGCCGGCACCGCAAGGAACGGCTCGCGGGCGCCCTGCGCCTGTTCGGCCGCTACGGCTTCGAGGACGGGGTCTCTGGGCACATCAGCGCCCGCGACCCCGAGTTCAGCGACTGCTTCTGGGTCAACCCCTTCGGGATGCCCTTCGCGCACGTCACCGTGAGCGATCTGGTACTGGCCAACTCGGACGGCCAGGTGCTCCAGGGCCGCCACCACGTCAACCAGGCCGCCTTCACCGTGCACTCCCAGGTCCACGCCGCCCGCCCGGACGTCGTCGCGGTCGCCCACTGCCACTCCGTGCACGGCCGGGCGCTCTCCGCCCTCGGCGACTTCCTCGACCCGATCAGCCAGGAGAGCTGCGCCTTCTACGAGGACCACGCGCTCTACGACGCCTACAGCGGCGTCTCCGTCGACGCCGAGGAGGGCAAGCGGATCGCCGCCGGACTGGGCTCGCGCAAGGCGCTCGTGCTGCGCAACCACGGACTGCTCACCGTGGGCGACTCGGTGGACGCGGCGGCCTGGTGGTTCCTGTCCATGGAACGCTCCTGCCAGGTCCAGCTCCTCGCGAAGGCGGCCGGCCGTCCTCTCCTCATCGACCACAAACTCGCCGTCGCCACCCGCGAACAGACCGGCGGCGACCTCGTCGCGTGGATCAACTACCAGCCCCTGTGGCAGGACATCAGCCGCAGCGAACCCGACCTCCTCAGCTGAACCGGACCTCCTCAGCCGAGGCATCTTCAGCTGAAGCCCCTGAGTACCGCCTTCTTGGTCATCGTGAACTCCTCGTCCGTGAGCACCCCTTCCCGGTGCAGTTCGCCCAACTCCCGCAGCCTGCGCAGGAGTACGTCGTGATGGTCGGCCGGGGGCGGCGCGGTGGCCGCCCGCGGCGGGCGGTCCTCGAACTCGCCGTCGCCCCGGGCCGACGGATGCGGCAGGCGCGCGGTCACCGCCGTGGCGACCAGCGCGGTGAGCAGGTCCCGGCGGGTGCTGCCCCACAGGTCGAGGGCGTACGGGTCCTTCTCCGGCGGCAGCTTGGAGAACACCGTCTCGCGGGTCACGAACCGTATGAACCCGTCCTCGTAACCGGAGTTGGGCAGCCACTCCACCTGGACGAGGTCGCCCACGGCGACTATGCGCGGCCCGGTCGCACGCTTGACGCGCTCGGAGGTGTCGGCCCAGTCGATGCGCACCTGGGCGCCGTCGAAGGACACCGTGCCGTCGGAGGAGCGGACCGAGACCGGGACCGGCGGGCCCGGCAGGAGGTAGGCCTTGGTGGGTTCCTTGGGGATCTGGTCGAGGAGCAGCGCGTGCCGGATCTCCTCCGCCACGTACTCGGCGACCCCGGACCGGTCGATGTCCACGATCAGCCGGTACGGATCCGCCGCGTCCGGCAACCGTCCGCCGGTCGCCTGCAACAGCGGGTCGGCGCCCTCGCGCAGTCTCAGACGCAGTCGGCCACGTTTGCGCTCGGGTTCGTAGACGACGCCCGCGACGGCTTCGAGGGGCACGGCGATCTCCCCGTACGTCTGCCGGAACAGTGGCACGGAGCGGTGAAGTCCCGGCGTGATACGGACCGTTGTGCCGTCGAAGGCCCAGGTCCCGTCGCGCTGGATGATCTCGGCCATAGGGAAATTCTCGCAGCCGGGTCAACACGGCGGCCGTCACTTCACCCGCGCTGACCAGACCTGCCGGACGCGGGCCGTGTCCCGTAGGGCACAATCCGCTGTTGTCGTGCGGGAGTTGCAAGGCGGTGGCCAAAGGCTTCGGAGCCGGCCGCCGAACGTGAGGGCCCGGGGTCGAGGGCCGAGGGTCATGGGGAAGGCAGGCGTCGGGCGTGGCGGTGCAGGAGGCGAGACAGGGCGGCGAGCACGTCGGTGCCCACGGAGGCGGCTGCGCCTGCGGGGACTGCCCGCACGGAGCACGCGAGGGACATCGGCGCGCGGTCGCCGCGTTCCTGGTCAAGCGGGACGGCTTCGCGGCCGGCGAGGGCCTGCCCGCGGCGGTGGCGCACTCGGCGTCCGCCTCCCGGCAGTGGGTCTCGGACGAACTGACCCAGTCCGCCGACGTCGTCGCCGAACGCGGCCGCGCCGAGGGCGGCGCCTGGCTGGCCCGCCTGTGGCACCGCACGGCCTTCGCGGTGTGGAGCGCCTTCGTCGTGCTGCTCCTGGTGCAGGCGTTCACCGCGATCGGCGCGGGCTGGACGGCCGCGCGCACGGCCGGACTGCTGGCCGCGCTCGTGGTCGCCGGTGCGGTGACGGCGGCCTCCTGGTTCCACCGCGCGCGTGGTGGGGCGCTGGCCCCGGTCATCGGTGAGGACAACCGGCTGTCGACCTCCCGTGCCGTGGCCGTCTCCTGGGTGCTGTTCGTGGCGTACGCGGTGCTGGTCCTGGCCGGCCGCCTCGCCGCCGCCTCCGACCACGCCGAACGCGACGCCCTCATCTCCGGCCTCGAACTCGCCCGCGGCGCCGGTGTGGTGACCGTCCTCGCCGTGGTCTGCGCGATCGCCGTACTCGTCCGCCGGGTCGTCGGCCTGCGCGTCCTCGGCCAGCGCCTCCAGAAACTCCCCGCCGACCGCCCCCGCGCCGCCGACCTCCTGACCGACGACGCGGGCCGCGGCACCTTCGCCGACATCCAGTACGTCGCGATCAGCGCCGTAGCCCTCGTCTTCGTGGCCGTACGCCTCGCCCGCCGTCCCGACCAACTGCCCGACCTGCCCTGGGGTTTGGCGGTGGTCGTGCTGATCTCGGCCGCGACATACCTGGCCGGCAAGTACGCGGAGGGCGGCCGGCCGGTCATCCTCTCGGTGGTACGGGCGAGGGAGGCGGGCGACCTCGACGCCCCCATCCGCACCGGCGACGACATCGAGATCCGGGGCGCGGGCTTCGTACCCCCCGGCGCCCAGAGCGCGGACAAGTTGTCGCGCATGGTCGTCCGCATCGGCCCGGTCAACGTCCACGTCCCCCTGGTCCCGGTCGCCGGCGGCTTCTCCAACCCGACGGACACCCTCCTGACCGTCCCCGTCCCGGTCGATGTCGAGCCCGGACGCGTGGAGGTACAGGTGGTGACGGCGGCGGGTGTGGAGACCAACGCCTGCGTGGTCGACGTCACGGACTGACGCCCTCGACGGGCCGACCACGGCACGAGCCGTGCCAAGGTCGCGAAAACTGGCTGAAGCATGGTTGAGCGAGTCCCCCTTTTCGTACGTATGGTCTGTTGAGGGGTCACGGCACAGCGGGCGAGAGGCGGCTAAGGGCGATGACTCACGGCACTCGGATGGATACGCAAACCCCGTACCTCGACGGCGATCGGAGCTGGCGGGACACCGCCACCCGATACGCCCTGCTCCCACTGCGCGTCTTCCTCGGCGTCACGTTCATCTACGCCGGCCTGGACAAACTCACCGACAGCGCCTTCATGAAGTCCTCCGGCGCCGGCTCGATCGGCGAGACGATGCGCGCGGTCCGCGACTCGTCGGCGATCCCGGCCCTGGTCGACCTGTCCCTGAAGAACCCCGTCGGCTTCGGCTACGCGATCGCCTTCGGTGAACTCGCCGTCGGCATCGGCACCCTGATCGGCCTGCTGGCCCGCCTCGCCGCACTCGGCGGCGCGCTGATCTCGCTCAGCCTGTGGCTGACCATCAGCTGGGCCAACGACCCCTACTACTACGGCAACGACCTCGCCTACCTGATGGCCTGGCTGCCCCTCGTCCTCGCGGGCGCCTCCGTCTTCTCCCTGGACGCGGCGATCCGCGGGCGGCGAAGGCAACGGGCGGGAGGCTACCGGTAGCTCCCGAGGAGGGAGCCACCGGCGGTGAAGCCGCAGCCGCAGCTGGTGAAGCCACCGGGTTCTCCCCGGGCGGCCCTTCAGACCAGTCCGTCCGGGCGGGCCGTCAGTCCCGCTCGTAGACGATCGTCAGCCGGATATGTCCGGACCGGGGTCGGCCGTGTTCCCACGGTCGGCCCCTCGGCGTCTGCGGATCGCGCCGTTGATGCCCGCCACCACGCCGGCCAGGAACAGGCCGACCGTGACCAGCGGGATCACCGCGAACCACTCGGTCACCCACAGCCCGCCCGCGTCCCCGGCGTAGACCACGCCCGCGGCGGCGAGGAAGAGGCCGGCGACCAGCTTCCCGGGCTGGAACTCATGACGCAGCACGGCTGACCTCCGCCTGTCCGACGCCGACCTGGAGGTCCAGGTCCAGCGTGCCGGTGCTCTTGACGCCCGTCGCCGGGGTCAGGGTGACCTGCTGGTGCTTGCCCGGCTCCACGTCCACGTCCTTCTTGTCGTCACCGGGCAACTGGATGTCCCCGACGCCCACGTCCACGCTCAGCCGCACCGTCACGTCCCACGGCACGATCACCTTCAGCTGCCCGACGCCCACCTCGGCGTCCGCCGCGACCGTCTGCCCCTTGGTCAGCCGCAGCCGGGTCAGGTCGAGCGTGCCCACGCCGTTCCCCAGGTCGTACCTCTTCTGTACGTCCGTCACCGCCGCGGGCTGCCAGGTGAGGTGTTCCCAGTGCGTGGTGAGGTCCTTGGGCAGGGCCGCCGACGCGGCGAGCAGGCCGGCCGTGACGATCGCGAGGAACACCGAGCCCGCCCCCGTACGCCCGAGGAACGCGCTGATCGCGATCCCCAGGCCGAAGACGACGAGCGCACAGGCCAGGCCCGCCTGCAGGCTGGTGCCGAGCGCCTGGTCGTCCCATTTCGCGGCGGTGCCGAGGCCCCCCGCGAGCAGCGCGAGCAGGAACACCCAGCCGCCGATCCAGCGCGGGCCGCGCTGCTTCGGGGGCGCCGGGCGCGGGGTCCGCTGATCCTCGCGCCAGTGCGGGTACGAGGGGGCGAGGCTGATGTGGATCGCGTCCGTGATGTCACGGTCGCGGGAGTCGCCGGGGCCCCACAGATAACCGGTGCCACCGACGTGTGTGCCGTCCTTGACGATCGGATCGCGCCACCAGGAGGGGTAGGAGGTGACCACCGGCGGCGCCTGGGCCTCCGGCGGGGCGTCGGCGACGGCCTGCGCGGCCAGCGGGTCGGGGTCGGGGGTGCCGCGCTGCTGCGACCAGTACCCCGCGCCCGCCAGCAGGAGGGAGAGGACGACGGCGAAGGTGAGCACGCTGGCGTTGTTCAGCATCGACAGGAAAACACCGCAGCCGACCAGCGCGAACAGCACGGCCGCCAGGGCCTGGCCGTCGACGCGGCCGGTGAAGAGCTTGCGGACCTCGTTCTCCTCCTCGTCGTCGTACGGGACGAAGAGCCAGGCGAAGCCGTAGAAGATGAGGCCGATGCCGCCCGTCGCCGAGAGCACGGCGAGCGTGATCCGGAAGATCACCGGGTCCATGTCGCACTGCCGCCCGAGCCCCGCGCACACGCCCGCGAGCACCTTGGACCGCCGGTCCCGCCGGAACCGGTGCGGAGCCGCGGCCGCGGTGCTGCCGCCGGGCACGGCACCCGGCGAAGAGGCGGCACCCGCGCCGGGCACGGCGTCCCGCGGCCCGCCGCCCGCTTGCGGACGTGGGCCGGAGCCGGGTCCAGGACCCGTCGCGGCGCGCTCGTGATCTGTCATGTGTCCATGCTGCCCGGCGCGAGGCCCCGATGGCAGTCGGGACGACCCTGGCCGAACCCTGAGATCCGCCCCGACCCGGACCGGGGGAGTGTTCGACAGCGACCCCGACACCGCGAAAGGCCGCCGCGGCGCGTCGATTTCGAGGACACGGCGCGCCGAATTCGAAGATCAGGGGAGTCTCGGGGGCCGACCCTGATGCCCCGAACGGCGGGGCGTGTGAACATCGGTGGCATGCCGGAAGCCGCAGCATTGCCCGTCGAGGACCCGCGGCCGCCGCGCAAGCTCTACCGCAGCAGTGACGGTCGCTGGCTCGGTGGTGTGGCGCGGGGGCTCGCCGGGCATCTCGGGCTGCCGGTGATCTGGGTGCGGCTGGTGTTCGTGGGGCTGTTCCTCGCGGACGGACTCGGCGCGCTGCTGTACGCCTCGTTCTGGTTCTTCGTGCCGCTCGGCATCGGCGGGGTTGTCGCCGGTCAGCGGCCCCCGTCCCTCGTCTCCACCGAGACCTCGCCGGACGGCCGTCGCAGACTCGTCGCCCGCAAGCCGGACAAGGGCCAGATCGTCGCCCTGCTCCTCATGGTCGTCGTCGCGCTGGTCTTCGTCGGCAATGTGAACCTGGGCAACGGCGCCAAGGCCTATCTCTTCCCGACCGTCCTCGTCGGCGCGGGCGTCGCCCTCGTCTGGCGCCAGGCGGACAACGCCCGCCGCGCCCGCTGGGCCGAGGTCGGCAGCCGCCGCCGTACGCTCAGCCTGCTGCGCGCGGGCGGTGGCGTCCTGCTGGTCACCGCAGGTGGCACCGCGATCTTCGTGCTCCAGGGCTCCGCCGACCACCTCGGCTCGGTCCTCCAGGCCGCCCTCGCGGTCCTCGTCGGCATCACACTGCTCGCCGGCCCGTACCTCGTGCGGATGACCCAGGACCTCTCCGAGGAGCGCCTGATGCGCATCCGCGCCCAGGAGCGCGCCGAGGTCGCCGCCCACGTCCACGACTCCGTGCTGCACACCCTGACCCTGATCCAGCGCAATGCGGAGAGCCCGAACGAAGTGCGGCGCCTGGCCCGCGCCCAGGAGCGCGACCTGCGCGCCTGGCTCTACAAACCGGAGGGCACCGGCAAGGACGAGGCCGACGAACCCGACACCCTCGCCGAGGCGGTGCGGCGCAGCGCGGCCGAGGTCGAGGACAAGCACGGCGTGCCCATCGAGGTCGTCATCGTCGGCGACTGCCCGCTCGACGAGAGAATCGGCGCCCAGATGCAGGCCGCGCGCGAGGCGATGGTGAACGCGGCCAAGTACGGTGGCGAGGGCGGCGCCGTACAGGTCTACGCCGAGGTGGAGGGGAAGACGGTCTTCGTGTCCGTCCGTGACCGCGGACCGGGCTTCGACCTCGACTCGATACCCGCTGACCGCATGGGCGTCAGAGAATCGATCATCGGCCGTATGGAGCGCCACGGCGGTACGGCACGGCTGCGCGCGGTGCCGGACGGCGGTACCGAGGTCGAGCTGGAGATGGAGAGGGCGGAGAAGACGTCATGAGCGACGCGACCGAGACGAACGAACCGGCGGAGCCGACCGGCGGGAGCGCGGGCGGGCGTCACGTGCGCGTGGTCCTCGTCGACGACCACCGCATGTTCCGTACGGGGGTCCAGGCCGAGATCGGCCGGACCGAGGAGACCGGTGTCGAGGTGGTCGGCGAGGCCGCGGACGTCGACCAGGCGGTCACGGTCATCACCGCGACCCGCCCCGAGGTGGTCCTTCTCGACGTCCACCTCCCGGGCGGCGGCGGGGTCGAAGTCCTGCGCCGCTGCGCCCCGTTGATGAGCGCTGCCGAGCAGCCCGTCCGCTTCCTCGCCCTGTCCGTGTCGGACGCGGCGGAGGACGTGATCGGGGTGATCCGCGGCGGTGCGCGCGGCTACGTCACCAAGACGATCACCGGCACGGACCTCGTCAACTCCATCTTCCGGGTCCAGGAGGGCGACGCGGTCTTCTCGCCCCGCCTGGCCGGCTTCGTCCTCGACGCCTTCGCGTCGACCGACGCCCCGCCGGTCGACGAGGACCTCGACCGACTCACCCAGCGCGAGCGCGAGGTGCTCCGCCTCATCGCGCGCGGCTATGCCTACAAGGAGATCGCCAAGCAGCTGTTCATCTCGGTGAAGACGGTCGAGTCCCATGTCTCGGCGGTGCTGCGGAAGCTCCAGCTGTCGAACCGGCACGAGCTGACCCGGTGGGCTACGGCACGTCGACTGGTGTGACCCGTAAGGGGGTTCACACGACGCGCGTGGCCCCCGCGAACGGCATCTGGTCGATCGGCGCCAGTCGTACCGGAGCCGTCGGGTTGGGGGCGTGGATCATCTGGCCGTCGCCGACGTAGATGCCGACGTGGCTGATGCCCGAGTAGAAGAACACCAGGTCGCCGGGGCGCAGTTCGGACCGGGAGACCCGCTGGCCGGCGTTGATCTGGGAGTAGGTCGTGCGGGGCAGGGAGACACCGGCGGAGCTGTACGCGGCCTGCACGAGGCCCGAGCAGTCGAAGGCGTTCGGGCCCGTAGCGCCCCAGACGTAGGGGCTGCCGAGCTTCTGGTAGGCGTAGGAAACGGCCGCCGCCGCACGGGAGTTGGGGGCGTCGGCCGTAGCGGCGGAGGAACCGGGCGCGGCCAGCGCGCCCCGAGCCGTCGTGGAAGATCGTGACGCGCGGCTCGTGCTGCCTGCCGTGCCGCCGCCGACCTGAGCCTGCTGCTGCGGGGTCAGGCCGGACAGCAGGTGGCGTGCCTGGCCCAGCTTCCCGTTGATCGTCTTCTTCTGCCTGCCGAGCTCCGCCTGCCGCGACTTCAGCGAGGTCAGCTCGATGTGCGCGGCGCCGCGCAACTGCTCGATCTCCCGCAGCTGTTGCCGTACGAGTGCGACGGCCGCCGTCTGCCGGTGGCCCACCCGGTCGGCGAACTCGGCGCCGTCCAGATACCGTTCGGGGTTGTCGGAGAGCATGAGCTGCACCGCGGGGTCGATCCCGCCGCTGCGGTACTGGGCCGCGGCTACGTAACCCAGCGAATCCCGGGCCGAGTTGAGCTTCTCCGTCTTGCGTGCCGCCTCGTCCCGCAGGGTGTTCAGCTGCTTCTCGGCCGCGTCCGCCTTCTCCTTCGCGCCGTCGTACTTCTCGGTGGCGACCTCCGCCTCCTGGTACAGCTTGTCCACCTTGGCCTTGACCTGCGTCGGTGTCAGCTGCGGCTCGGCGTGCGAGGTCCCGTCGAAGCCCGTCGCCGTCGCCGCGCCCGCGAGGGCGATCGTCGCCGCCGTACGGGCTGTATGGCCGCTGAGCGAGCGCTGTCGGGGCTTGCGGTGCGCTGCCACGTGGACTGCACGTCCTTTCGTACGACCGCCGGGGGAGCGGGCGATTGCGCGTCCGGCGGCGGCCCGCACAGGGGGAGCACGCCGCCGCCGGACTTCTCGGCGGTGGTGTCCGGCTGCCGCCCCTGGTCCGGGCGGCGGTGGGGAGCCGGTCACCTGGTGGAGGACGCTAAACCTGACGGTGACGGCCCGGTAACGCATGTGTGGAACTGACGTGAGGTGACCGGAAATTGACCGTAGGTGACTGTGATCCGGGTCCGGGGTCGCCGCCTTCACGCGGCGCGCTGACCGATGCGGCGGTTCCGATGCGGCGTGGGACGGCGCGGTGCTACGGGCCGCATATATGCAAGGGCCGGGAAGCGGCTGGGGAAGCGCGCTCGGGAAGTGCTCGGGAAGCGCTACGGAGGGGCGGTGTCGGCCGGTCCCCGAGCCCCTGATTAGGCTCCGGCCCCATGGACGTACTCATCCATCTCTTCGTCGGCCTGCACATCATCGGCATCGCCGCGCTGCTCGGCGGTTTCCTCACCCAGATGAAGGCGATGGGCCAGGGCACGGCCCGCTTCGTCCCCGGCATGCTGCACGGCGCGCTGACCATGCTGGTCACCGGCGCGATCCTGGTCGGCCTCAACCAGGCCGACGATCAGCACGTCAACAACATCAAGATCGGCATCAAGCTCGCGCTGCTGATCGTGATCCTCGGCCTCGTCTATGTGAAGCGGGACGAGGAGACGGTCGACAACAGCCAGTTCGCGCTGGTGGGCGGGCTGACCATGGTGAACATCTTCATCGCGGTCCTGTGGACGTGACCCCGGACGTGGCGGCGAGGTAGAACCGGACCGTCCCCGCGGCGACCACCAGCCACGCGGCCACCGCGATCCACAGCACCACTTGCCCGGGCGTCCGCAGCCACGAGACGTCCACGGCGGTACCCACGGAGAGTGTCGTCGCCGCCGTCATCCCCAAGGGGAACACCGTCGACCAGCGGCGCACGTCGTAGCGGAGCCGGGGCCAGGCGACCTCGGCGGCTAGCAGGACGACGCACCAGGCCACGTCGAGCACCAGCAGCGCCACGGTCACGGCCCGCAGGACGCCCCGGTCGTCGGAGTTCCACAGGTACAGGCGCACGCTGTCGGCGACGATCAGCTTCGACCCGGCCAGCGCCGAGACGGCCGGCGCGCCGCCGACGATCCAGTGGTCACCGGCCCCGGTGATCACCTGGCGCCATTCGAATCGGGCCAGCGCGAAGCCGTAGAGGACCAGCCCGAACCAGAACAGCACCAGTGCCGTGTGCGCGAGCCAGGCCACCGACTCGGCGGCGGCGATCGTCGCCCCCAGGACGGCCAGCGACTGGGTGGCCACACAGCCCAGGAACACGGTCCCGGGCATGCGCCCCCGCCAGTTCCGTACGACCCGCACGAGCAGCCACGGCCACAGCACCGCGGCCGGCGCCAGCAGCGCCTCGGCCACGGTCTGTCGGCCCGCGATCGAGAACCGGGTCCCCAGTACGGCGGTCGCGGCCACGGCGGTCAGCGCACCGGGCGTCCCCGCCTCCGCGAGCCACCTCCGCCGGTCCCACAGCAGCCGTACGGCGAAGTCCGCGGCCAGCCCCAGCCAGAAGGCGCAGGCCACCGCGAAGGCGATACGGGACAGCACCTCGTACCCCGTGACACGCAGGCCGACCGACACGATCGCGGTCGCCATCACGACGGCCCCGGCCGCCGGCGGACGCCGCGCCCACCAGGCGCGGAAGCGGGAGAGACCGGTATCGGACATGGCCCGATGCTAGGGAGCCGCCCCGGCGGGGATGACAGGCCACGCACGCGTGGAGCTCAAAAACACCTGCACGCGTGCGTGCGCGTCGAGTACCCGGTCAGGCGGGCCGCACCACGCTGTGGATGATCGACGTGCCGCCGTAGTAGATCGACTCCTCGCGGACGTAGGCGCCGGGCTTCGGGGCGTGGATCATCATGCCGTCGCCTACGTAGACACCGACGTGGCTGACCTCGTCGTAGAAGAAGACCAGGTCACCGGGTTGGGCGTCGGCAAGGGGAACCGTCGTGCCGGCGTTCACCTGGTCGGTGGTCACGCGCGGGAGGGTCACTCCGGCGGTCTTCCAGGCGGCCTGGGTGAGGCCCGAGCAGTCGTACGAGCCCGGGCCGGTCGCGCCCCAGACGTACGGCTTGCCGACCTGGGCGCGGGCGAAGGCGATGGCCTTGGCGGCCTTGGTGGCGTACGAGGAGTCGGCGGCAGATGACGTGGAGGAGCCGGAAGGGGTGCTCCGCGCTGCCTCCGCCTGCTGCTTCGCGAGTGCCGCCGCCTCCTGTTGCTGCTTCTTCTCGATCGCCGCGAGGCGCGCCTTCTCCTGCTCGGTCAGCTGCGACAGCAGCTCGCGCGCGGTGGAGAGCTTCTTCTGGACGGTGGACTTGGCCGTCTTCAGGTCGCCCTGCGTGTCATTGAGCGCCTGGAGGCTCTCAGCCGCCTCCTGGCGCTTCTTCATCGTCGCCGACTGCTCGGTGACGTACGCGTCGACCGAGTCCTTCTGGCGGCTGGTCAGCCGGCTCATCAGCTGGGTCTGGTCGAAGTAGTCCTGCGGGCTGTCCGCGAGCAGGAACGTCGAGGTGTCCGGGGCGGAGGCACCGGTGCGGTACTGCGCGGCGGCGAACGCACCCAGTTGTTCCCGCGCGGAGTTGAGCTTCTGCGTGCGCTGGGCCACGTCGTCCAGGAGGGTGTCGACGCGCTCGCGCTGCTTGGTCGTCTTCTCCTTGGCCGCGTTGTACTTGTCGGTCGCCGACTCCGCCTGGCGGTAGAGGTCGTCGACCTTCTTCTCGACCTCTTCGAGGCTCGGGCTGCCGTCATCGGGTGAGGGGGCCGCGTTCGCCGTCTGGGAGAGCAGGGCCACGGAGGTGAGGGCGGCCGTGGCGAGAGTGGGGGTCCGTATGCCTGCGATGCGCTTGCCCAGGGGGCGCGGCTTGCGGTGCGACGACGCCAAGGAGGCGACTCCTTCCAATGGTGCCCTACAGGCCGTTGTTGCCCTACGGTCCATGCCCGGAAAGGGAGTTGGACCGACGCACCCCAGGTCGGTGGGGTCGTACGGCTTGATCGAACGCTAACCAACTCGTGTGGCTTGTGTGAAGGTTGATGTTCGATATGCCCGATACGCGTCCGTGACCTTGGCCATGCGTGAGACCGGTCATCGCTGATCGTGATCGACCGGTTCTGGTCCGTGAATTTTCCCGAGTTCCCGGGGTGGCGGCCGGTTGTCAGTGCGGCGCCCTAAACTCGGAGAGCGATGAGCAGCCTCTTTGACGACAGCTTCCTGGCGGATCTCCAGGGCCCTCGGGCCCACGAGGGAGAGCCCCCGCCACCGCCCGAGGACGAGCACGGACCGGAGCCGATTCCGGACGACCTGTTCGGCGGGAAGTTCGACGTGCCCGCGAGCAGAGACGCCCACTACCGGGACGGCGCCCCGCGCCCCGTGGTCGACCCGGCCGCACTCCTGGACGGGCTGAACGAGAACCAGCGAGCGGCCGTCGTCCACTCCGACACCCCGCTGCTCATCGTGGCCGGCGCCGGCTCCGGCAAGACCCGTGTGCTCACCCACCGCATCGCCTACCTCCTCGGCGAGCGCAATGTGCACCCCGGGCAGATCCTCGCGATCACCTTCACGAACAAGGCCGCGGGCGAGATGAAGGAGCGTGTCGAGCAGCTCGTCGGCCCGCGCGCCAACGCGATGTGGGTGATGACCTTCCACAGCGCGTGCGTGCGCATCCTGCGCCGCGAGTCGAAGAAGCTCGGCTTCACGTCCTCGTTCTCGATCTACGACGCCGCCGACTCCAAGCGCCTCATGGCGCTGGTCTGCCGCGACCTGGACCTCGACCCCAAGAAGTTCCCGCCGAAGTCCTTCAGCGCCAAGATCTCGAACCTGAAGAACGAGCTGATCGACGAGGAGGACTTCGCCGCCCAGGCCGCCGACGGCTTCGAGAAGACCGTCGCCCAGGCCTACGCGATGTACCAGTCGCGGCTGCGCGAGGCCAACGCCCTCGACTTCGACGACCTGATCATGACGACGGTCAACCTGCTGCGCGCCTTCCCGGACGTCGCCGAGCACTACCGCCGCCGCTTCCGGCACGTCATGGTCGACGAGTACCAGGACACCAACCACGCGCAGTACGCACTCGTGCGGGAACTCGTGGGCACCGCCGCCCACGACGAGGACACTCCGCCCAGCGAGCACGACCTGCCCCCCGCCGAGCTGTGTGTCGTGGGTGACGCCGACCAGTCGATCTACGCGTTCCGCGGGGCGACGATCCGCAACATCCTCCAGTTCGAGGAGGACTACCCGAACGCGACGACGATCCTCCTGGAGCAGAACTACCGCTCCACGCAGACGATTCTGAGCGCCGCCAACGCGGTCATCGAGCGCAACGAGTCCCGCCGCCCCAAGAACCTGTGGACCAACGCGGGCGCGGGCGCGCAGATCACCGGCTATGTCGCGGACACGGAGCACGACGAGGCGCAGTTCGTCGCCGAGGAGATAGACCGTCTCACCGACGCGGGCGACGCGAAGGCCTCAGACGTCGCCGTCTTCTACCGGACGAACGCGCAGTCCCGTGTCTTCGAAGAGATCTTCATCCGCGTCGGCCTGCCCTACAAGGTCGTCGGCGGCGTCCGCTTCTACGAGCGCAAGGAGGTCCGGGACGTCCTGGCCTACCTCCGTGTGCTGGCCAACCCGGAGGACGCGGTCCCGCTGCGCCGCATCCTCAACGTCCCCAAGCGCGGCATCGGCGAGCGCGCCGAGGCGATGATCGACGCCCTCTCGCAGCGCGAGAAGATCAGCTTCCCGCAGGCGTTGAAGCGCGTCGACGAGGCGTACGGCATGGCCGCGAGGTCGACGAACGCGGTCAAGAAGTTCAACACGCTGATGGAGGACCTCCGCACGATCGTCGACTCCGGCGCCGGCCCGGCGACGGTCCTGGAGGCCATCCTCGAACGCACCGGCTACCTCGCCGAGTTGCAGGCCTCCACCGACCCACAGGACGAGACCCGCATCGAGAACCTCCAGGAACTGGCCGCCGTAGCCCTGGAGTTCGAACAGGAGAACAGCGGAGGTGACGGCGAGAGCGAGACTCCCGCCGGGCTCGCCGCCTTCCTGGAGCGGGTGGCTCTCGTCGCCGACTCCGACCAGATCCCCGACGAGGACGAGGACGGCTCCGGAGTCATCACGCTGATGACCCTGCACACCGCCAAGGGCCTGGAGTTCCCGGTCGTCTTCCTCACCGGCATGGAGGACGGCGTCTTCCCGCACATGCGCGCCCTCGGCCAGGCCAAGGAGCTGGAGGAGGAGCGGCGCCTCGCGTACGTGGGCATCACACGCGCGCGTGAACGCCTGTATCTGACGCGGTCGTCGCTGCGCAGCGCCTGGGGCCAGCCGTCGTACAACCCGCCCTCCCGCTTCCTGGAGGAGATCCCGGCGGCGCACGTGGAGTGGAAGCGGACCGGTGCCATGTCGGCTCCGCCGTCGACGGGTCCGGCCTCGGGCATCGCGGCCTCGCTGTCCTCGTCCCGCTCGCGCTCGTCGGCATCGGGCGCCTCGGGCTTCGCCACACGCCGGACCTCGGAGAAGCCGGTCGTGGCGCTGTCCGTCGGCGACCGGGTCACGCACGACCAGTTCGGGCTCGGCACGGTGGTCGGCGTGAAGGGCACGGGGGCGAACGCGGAGGCGACGGTCGACTTCGGGGAGCCGAAGCCGAAGCGGCTGCTGCTGCGGTACGCGCCGGTGGAAAAGCTGTAGCCCGTAAGGGAGTTGCCCTTAAGGGGGCTGCCCGTAAGGGAGTTGGGGCGGCTGGGGCGTCCTACGTCGGGTCGAGCCCGTGGCTGCGGAGCCACGGGAGCGGGTCGATCGCCGCCCCGCCCGCGGGCCGCACCTCGAAGTGCAGGTGCGGACCGGTGGAGTTGCCGGAGTTCCCGGAGTACGCGATCGGGTCGCCGGCCTTCACCGTCGTACCCGAGGGGACGCGATAGGTGGAGAGGTGGCAGTACCACGTCTCCGTGCCGTCCTTCTCGGTGAGGATCAGCATGTTGCCGTAGGCGCTGTTCCACTTCGTGCTGACGACGCCGTCGGTCGCGGCCATCACCGTCGTGCCGTACGAGACGGGGAAGTCGATGCCCGTGTGCACGGACATCCAGTTGACGCCGGCCTGGCCGAAGTAGGCGCTGAGGCCCTTCTGCGTGACCGGCAGCACGTACTTGGGGCGCAGTCGCTCCTTGCGGGCCGCCTCGGCAGCCGCCTTCTTCTTGTCGGCCTCCTGCTGGGCCTTGAGGTCGATACGTTCCTGCGTACGGCTGGCCCGGTCGGCGAAGTCGTCGGCACCGGCCGACAGGCTCTTGATCTGGGCGTCCAGCTTGTTGTTCGCGACGGACGGCTTGACCGAGGTCGCGTCCGAGGCGGAGGCCGTCGTGTCGCTGCCGCCGGTCAGCGTGCCGACGGACGCGGCGGCGATCCCGGCGACACCCATCACACACGCGGACGGTACGGCGATGGTGAACAGCGCGGACCGCTTCGGGGGCGTACGACGGCGGGAACGGCTCCCGTTGCGGGACGCGGCGCGCGAGCCGGTCGGGGCCGGGGCCGGGGTGAACTCCTCCTGGTCATCGAGGAGTTCGGGCTGCGACGGGGGCCCGTCCTGTTCCGGCTCGGCCTCGTCGAGGACGGGCATCATGCCGGTGGCGGGCAACTCGCCGTCTTCCGGGGCGGGTTCGTCGTACGTCTCGCGGTAGGTCTCGTCGTACGACGCCTGCTCGAAGGTGGTGGTCGCGTCGGCGGCGGTGCCGTCGGCGTTCCACTGCGTGGCGTCGTAGGCGCCGGTGTCGAAGGCCTGCGTGCCCCATTCCCACTGCTGGGTCGGGTCGGCGGGGGCGGGGGAGTGGGCCGAAGGGGCGGGCTGGAGCCAGGCGTTCGCGTCCCACTGTCCGCTGACGTCGGGGGCGCCGGTCTGCGGCGGGATGGCGGACAGCTGCTGGTAGTCGGCCGACCAGGCGGTGGTCTCGTAGGCGCCCGTGTCATAGGTGGCGTGGTGCTGAGCCGCGTACGGGTCGTAGTTCAGGGTGTGTTGGGCACCCGTGGACCAGGCGGAGGAGTCGTAGGCGCCGGTCGAATGTGACCCGGTGTCCTGGCCGTGGCCGTTGCCCGGCATGTCGCCGAAGAGGGGGTCGTTGGCGAAGCTCGCGGTGGCCTGGCCGCCGCCCGCGTCCGGGTGGAAACCCGTGGCGGTGTGGTCGCCGTACGTGGTGAAGTCACCGTACTGGGCGTCCTGCCCGCCATAAGACGCGTACTGCGCCGAGGTGGTATCGGAAGCCGGGGCCGGGGTGGTCATGGTCCCCGACGGGTGACGGTCGTTCACCAACTTCTCTATTCGCCTCGACAACAGGGGCTGCCAGAGCAGTGCGGTGACTGTACCCGCCGGTATGCGGGCGCGACAATCTTCGTCAGGTTTCGCGTCCGCCGGAAACGGGCATTCGGCCGTGTTTCGGGGGACGGCGGGCACGGGTTTGGCCTTGCGTTCGAATAGCGTTCGATCTTGAGGATGCTGTGTGCCCGCTGTCGGTGCCCGGTCAGGCCACTGTCAGTCCGCCGAGGTGGGTGGCGACGTGGGTGGCGGTGTGGGTCGCGGCCGGAGATTCCGGCGGCGGGGTGTCGAGGGCCTGGCGTATGCCGGTCGCGATGGCGGGGTGGACCGGCAGGGCGAGGTGACCGATGCCGCTGACCTGGACGTTCTGGGTGATCAGGTCGGGGTGGTCGATGCAGGCCGTCTCCAGCGGGTCCATCAGGTGGTCGAGGTCGCTCCAGAAACTGACGAAGTGCGTACGGCAGCCGGGGGCGGGCCGGGTCAGTTCCTCGATCACCGGCGAGCCGGGCCGCATCTGGCGGACGATCGGGTGGGCGTTGGCCAGCGGGACGACGGCGGTGCCGGAGTGCGGGGTGCCGAGCGTCACGAGCGTGCGGACCCGCAGGTCGCCGCCGAGCCGCTGCACGTAGTACCGCGCGATCAGCCCGCCGAGGCTGTGCCCGACGATGTCCACCTCCCTGCTGCCGGTGCGCTCGCAGATCTCCTCGATGTGCCGGCCGAGCAGCTCGGCCGCGGTGCGGATGTCGCAGGTCAGCGGCGAGTAGTTGAGCGACTCGACCTGTCGGCGGCCGTGCTGGGCCAGGGAACGGCGCAGCAGCACGAAGACCGAGCGGTTGTCGATGAACCCGTGCAGCAGCACCACCGGAGGCTTCGCCTCGGTCGGCAGTTGCGTCGCGTCCTTGGGTGAGGGCGGCTCGGGCAGGGGTTCCCGGCGTTCCTGGGCGATGCCGGAGGGATAGAGGAGGAGGTGGCCCGCGAGGATCACGATGTCCAGGGCGGTCGCTTTCAGGAGGGTCATCGAGAGGCCCGCCAGCCTGCTGGGCAGGAGGCGCTGACAGAGGGGGAGAAAGGGCAGTGCAGCCCTGGTGACCTTCATGGCCGACCTCCTGTCGGCACACGGAACGACAGCTCCGTCCCCCGTGTGCCCTCGTGGGAGGCCACGGCGAGGATCACCGACGGTGCGCGAGGGGTACGCGCCGGGTGAGCGCGGCGTGCGGCGTGACCGACGCCGTTGACGTACCGAGGAGCCCTGTCGGTCTGGCGAGGAGGCTTCCCGCTGTCGTGCCGTACCTGCCCTGCGTGCCCTTCGTGCCTGCGCCGATGCGCCGTACCACCACGGCGCGCGGCCTGCGGCGCGGTGGTGCGGCGACCTCGTTGCGGCTCCCGGTGCGCTTGTTCCCGCTGGAACGCTGCGCGGTGAACGTGTCCCATCGTGTGATTTCCCCCTCGGTATCCGCCGCGAAACTGCCGGTTGCGGGATGCTGGGGATAACGTTCGTTCACTTCCCGCACTGAAGCGGGTACCGCGGTACCCGTGGGTAGGGATGAACGCAGTCGCTTCATGGAGGCAGTGATGGGTGTGGCAGCCGGTCCGATCCGCGTGGTGGTGGCCAAGCCGGGGCTCGACGGCCACGATCGCGGGGCCAAGGTGATCGCGCGGGCGCTGCGCGACGCCGGTATGGAGGTCATCTACACCGGCCTCCACCAGACCCCCGAGCAGATCGTCGACACCGCGATCCAGGAGGACGCCGACGCGATCGGCCTCTCCATCCTCTCCGGCGCCCACAACACCCTCTTCGCCGCCGTCATCGACCTGCTCAAGCAGCGCGAGGCGGAGGACATCCTCGTCTTCGGCGGCGGCATCATCCCCGAGGCGGACATCGCCCCGCTCAAGGAGAAGGGCGTCGCGGAGATCTTCACGCCCGGGGCGACGACGCAGTCGATCGTGGACTGGGTGCGGGAGAACGTGCGGCAGCCGGCGGGGGCGTAAGGCCTGCGGCGAATGGGTTTCGCTTTTCGGCGCCGGTGACTCTTCAGGCTGGCGGGGATTCGCTTCTCGACGCCGGTCACCTTCAGCCCGTCCGGGGTTCGCTTTTCAGCGCGGGCCGGCATTCTCAGCCCGTCCGGCGTTTGAGGACGAGGCCGTTCAGGCCGAAGGGGGGTTTGGGGGCGCAGCCCCCA
>NZ_JBHXME010000181.1:0-22139 GCF_042721125.1 Streptomyces sp. NPDC058469 | reverse complement strand
ACCGGGTTTTCCGACCTCGCGGGTTGGGGCCCGCGCCGGGCCCCGCCCGCGGGCCCCCCCCCCGGTTACGTGGCCCACTGGGCCGCCTTGCGAAACACTTCCGCGCCTCACCCCTCTGGCGCCGAGTGTCCCCGTGCACCGCCCAACTTCGAAGACCCCGCAAACCCGCATCCGCATCCGCGACTCAAAGAACCCCACGGGCCCCGAACTCCACATCGCCGCCCCCACCTGGACGATGTTCCTTTCCGGGGTTTGCGCAGCTCAGCCCGGAGCTTGAGCCTCGGGCTTCGAGCTCTTTTCTTGGGTTCTGGGCTGGGTAAAAACAACCCAACCAACCAAGCCTGTACGTGAGTTGAGGGGGGTTTAACCCGAACGGGTGACATTCCATGATCGGCTTGCGCCGCAAGGTAAAGCCACTCTAGGTTCGCGGCAAACAAGCAAATAGATCGGCCCCGGTAGGTGTTGGTAGCACCAGATCCGGGGCCTAGACCTACGAATCGAATGAGGCTCGATCGTGGCTTACGCCCAGCCTAGCCCTGCCCTGCCGTCCCCGTCGCACCCCATGGCCAATACGGGCTACGGAAAACGCGCCACGGGTGACGAAGCCCCGTACGCCGACCCGGACTTCGCACATCTGCTCCCGCGAGACGCCGAGATCGCCGTCTTCATCGACCACCTCGACGACGGCCATGCCATGGGCCACAAGGTGATCGCGGCCGAGCATCCCCGCTACGGCCAGCAGGCCTGCCGTACGTCTCTCAAGAGCCTCACCGAGGCCGGCCACCTGCGCTGGATCAAGGAACACATCACCGTCGAGGACAACTCGATGCGGTGGGTGACGCGGACGTACTGGTCGCGTACGCCCAGGTCGGCGCAGTGGTGGGCGGAGTTCGCGCGTGAGCGCCACGGCAGGGACGTCACGCATGACTACCAGCCGGGCCTGGCGAGGACGGAAGACCCGACCCTGACCCCTGCGCCGGAGAACGAGAGCGACAGGACACCGGAGACGGACCCGACCCCCGAGCCCAGCGCCGCGTATCGCGCACTCGCCCAACTCCGCGCCACAGCCCCCCGCATGTCGCTCTCCGAAGCCGAGTGCCGAGCCCTCGAACCCCTCGCCGCCGAGTGGCTGACACGAGGCGCCACCCCGGCCGACATGGCCCGCGCGCTGACCGACGGACTGCCACCCACCGTCACGAACCCGGGCGGACTCGCCCGCACCCGATTGGAGACGAAGATGCCCCCGAAGAAGAACGACACCGCCGAGACCCGCCCCCTCCGCGCCCGTGTGACCCGCGTGCTCATGGCCTGCGCCACCTGCGACGCCGACGAGCGGACGGCGAAGATCGTCAACGGCGTGTGCGAGGAATGCCGCGCGGAGCCGGAGATGAGCGAGGAGGAGATCAAGAAGGGCTTCGAGGAGATCGCCTACCTGGGAACCACTACGGCCCGCTTCCTGAAGCAGAAGCTGGAACGCCGTACCGGCGGACCCGTGCCCGACACGTTCCGCCCCGTGCCGATCGAGGACCGCGTCCACTACCACTACCGCGACAACCGCGACCGCATCGCGAACGGCCTCCCGCCGAGGCGGTGGAAGCCGTGACGGTCGGGAAGCGGCACGGAGGAGAGGGCGACGCCATGACCCCCAGGACCGAGCGGCAGCCCCAGATGTCCGTCGAGGAATTCGAGCAGGTGGAACGCCATGCCCCCGAGACCGTGTGGCTGGAGTTCATCAATGGGAAGGTCCAGGTCAAGCCCGCGCCGGACGGCAACCACACCGAGATCTACATGTGGCTACTGGAGCGGTGCATGCAACTGCGTCCCGACCTTCGGCTCTATCCGGAGCGGGGCCTCAAGACTGAGGCTTACCGCAAGGGACGCGCTCGCGCGGACGCGATCCTGATGCCCAAGGGCGGCCTCAAGGGACATGGCGAGTGGTCGGAGGCCGACGGAGTGTTGATGGCCGTGGAGGTCACGTCGTACGACTCCGACACGAATCAGCGCGACCGGGTCGAGAAGCCCGACGGGTACGCGGCCGCAGGCATTCCCGTCCACCTCCTCATCGACCGTGACGACTGCTCGGTCATCGTGTTCAACCAGCCCGAGGACGGCCGCTACCGCCACCAGGAGAAGCTCCCCTTCGGCGCGACTCTCAAGATCCCGGACCCCGTGAACATCACCTTGGACACCGAGCCCCTCAAGGAGTTCGCCGACTGATCACAACCCCCACACTCCCTTCCCCACCGCCGTGACTCCACCGGCCAACGCCAACGACAACACCAGTACCCGGGCCCGAGGTTCAGGTATCCGCCCCGCGAGCCCCCGCCCGATCACCCCGCCCACCACCATCGCGGCGACGACCGCGACCCACTGCGGTGTACGCAGGCTGGGCACCCCGTTCGCGGCGACCGAGAACGCGTTGACGACGACGCCGTAGAACTGCGCGTTGGGGACGAACTCCCGTACCGTCCAGCCCGCGTTGAGCGCGTACAGGGAGATCGGTGGGCCGCCCACGCCCGCCGCCGCGTTCATGAAACCGCCCGCCGCGCCCGCCGCGACCGCACCCTTCGTGCCGCGCAGGGCCGGGACCCGGGCGCCGCGCATCACCAGCAGGACGGCGGCCGTGACGAGCCCGCCCATCACCAACAACAGGACCGGCGGCGGGAGTTGGCGGGTCATCCATGCGCCCGCCGGTACCGTGCAGACCGCCGCCGCGCACAGGGGGACCATCGCGCGGGCCCGGACCTGTCTCCAGCCGCCCGCCAGGCCCACGACGCTGATCGCGCCGGCGGCGCAGTTGGCGAGGACCACTCCCTGGGACGGGCCGAGCAGGAGGACGAGGGCCGGTACGGCGACCAGGGCGAAGCCCATGCCGGTGAGCCACTGGACGGAGGCGCCGAGCAGGACGATCGCGGCCAGCAGTATGTCCCCCGTCATGGAGCAACATCATTCCCGCCCAGGGTGTAGACCGCTACACCCCCACTTCGGGACCGCACTCCCTCGTCGCGGACCTGCGGAAACGGGATCGTTGAACTCGTCAGCCGGTGAACGAGCCACCGGCCCCGAGATCCCAAGGATGCCCGTCATGAAGAACCTCCTCTCCTCCAAGCCCGTCCTCTGGTTCCTGTTCCTCTTCAACCTGGCCGTCGCCGCGGTCGCACCCTTCGTGGTCGACGGAACGCAGGGCGTGATGACCGCCGTGGGGATGGGTGTCGTATCGCTTGGAGCCGGTGTCAGCCTCGTCCGCGACCGTGGTCAGGCGGCCACGGCGCGTTAATTGGGTCGGCCCTGGCCGGCCCCTGTACGTCCGCTGCACAAGCCCTAACCAGCGGAAAGAGAGTCTGTAGTCATCCCAAAAGGCACCAGTACCACTGGAGTTGAGATGACCCGCAGATCCATCAGCAAGCGCGCAGCCGTTGTCACGGTCACCGCCGCCCTGGCCCTCGGTACCCTCGGCACCGTCGCCGCGACCGCCGGTCCCCAGGGCGACGCCAAGCCCGGCAAGAAGCAGATCGCCGCCCTCTTCGACGGCTGGAACGCCGCGTTGAAGACCGGTGACCCGGACAAGGTCGCGGACCGGTACGCCTCCGACGCCGTGCTGCTGCCCACCGTCTCCAACAAGATCCGAACCGACCGCGCCGAGATCGTCGACTACTTCGACCACTTCCTGCCGAACAGGCCCGTCGGCACGAAGATAGAGACGATCGTCAATGTGCTGGACAGCAACTCCGCGATGGACACCGGCATTTACGAGTTCACGCTCACCGACCCCGACACCGGCGCGAAGCGTGTCGTCGAGGCCCGTTACACCTACGAGTACGAGAAGCGCGGCGGCAAGTGGCTGATCGTCAACCACCACTCCTCGGCGATGCCCGAAGGGTGATCACCACCGACAGCCCGCACCCAGCACCGTTTTCAACCCCGTCCCTGAGAGCCACCGTCCCGCCGTCGTCCGTCACCAACTGCCGTACGACGGCCAGGCCCAGGCCCGAACCGGTGCGTCCGGTGAGGCCCTGGCCGCGCCAGAAGCGGTCGAAGGCGCGGGACTTCTCCGCGCCGGACATACCGGGGCCCTCGTCCGTCACCGTCAACTCGACCTCGTCGCCCCGTGATTCGGACCGTACGGTGATCGTCGCGCCGTCCGGTGACACCTCCAGGGCGTTCGACAGCACGTTGTCCAGGACCTGTTCGAGATGACCGGGACTGGCCAGCACCAGCGGCCGGCCGTCGACGACACTCCCCCTGAGCGCGATGTGGACTCCGCGCTCGTCGGCGGCCGGTCTCCACACCGAGAGGCGTTCGGTCACGATCTCCCGCAGCGGCAGCGGTTCCGCCGCCGTCACCTTCGCCTCGGCCCGCGCCAGCACCAGCAGGCCGTTGACCAGACGGCTCATCCGGACCACCTCCGCCGTCGCCTGTTCCACGTCCTCCCGTACGAACTCGTCGTCCACGCCGTCCGCGATGTTGTCCAGCGACAGCCGCAACGCCGTGAGCGGGGTGCGGAGTTGGTGGGAGGCGTCGGCCACGAAGATGCGCTGCGAGGCGATGAGGGTGTCGAGGCGTTCGGCGCCCTGGTTCAAAGTTTTGGCCAGCGTCTGCGTCTCGTGCGGGCCGGTCACGGGGGAGCGGGCGGTCAGGTCGCCGTCGCTGAACTTGCTCGCCATGTCGTTGAGTTGGCGCAGGGGGCGGGTGAGGCGGCGGGCGACGATCGCGCCCAGTCCGGCCGCCACCGCCAGGACGCCGACCGCGAGGATCGCGCGGAAGCCCCAGATCTGCCACAGGCGCCGGGTCAGGTCGGAGGTCGGGTACGAGATGCGTACGGCGCCGACCGTCCGGCCGTCGCGCTTCGCCGGCTCGGTCACCTCCAATGCCCCGTCGCCCCAGTGCGTCGCGGTCTTCGCGCGTGCTGCGGGCAGCACCTCGGCGGTGCCGGGGGTCTCCTGCGCGTACGCCACCACCATGCGGTCCAGCGCGGCGCGCGAGGCGGCGTCGCCGCTCAGGAGGAGGGCCATGGTCTTCGCCTCGCGCTCCACGGACTGCTCGGTGTCACCGCGCAGTTGGGCGGTCAGCGTGAAGGCGACGGGCACGGTGAACGCGGTCAGCGCCACGGCCACGAGCAGGACGTAGCTGACGATGAGCTGCCGGATCATGAGGGAGACGTTCCCTCGGCCGTTCCCTCGACGCGCGTTCCCTCGGCGGTCGCGGCCGTGATCTCCAGGCGGAAGCCCACGCCCCGTACCGCCTCGATGGTGATCGCGCCCGCCAACTTCCGCCGCAGCGCCGCCACATGGACGTCGAGCGTCTTCGTCGGGCCGAACCAGTTCGCGTCCCAGACGGCTTCCATGATCTGCTCGCGCGACATCAGCGCGCCGGGTTCCTCGGTGAGGAACGACAGCAGGTCGTACTCCTTGGGGGCCAGCGGCACCTCCTCGCCGTCGAGGCGGACGCGGGCGGCCTTGCGGTCGATGGTGAGGCGGGTGCCGTACGCGTCGGGTCCTGCGGCACCGGCGGCCCGGGGCTGTGCGCGGCGCATCACCGCCCTTATGCGCGCGATGACCTCGCGGACCCCGAACGGTTTCGACACGTAGTCGTCCGCGCCCAGCTCCAGGCCGACGACCCGGTCCGTCTCGTCGCTGCGCGCGCTGATCACGATGATCGGGACGTCGCCGCGGGCGCGCAGCGCCTTGCACACGTCGAGGCCGTCGGTGTCGGGCAGGCCGAGGTCGAGGAGGACGACGTCGTACGGGTCCGGGTGGCTCAGTGCCGCGCCGCCCGTGGTGACCCAGTCGACCTCGAAGCCGTAGCGCAGCAGTCCGCGTCGTAGGGACTCGGCCACGGGTTCATCGTCTTCCACCAGAAGTACGCGCACACGGCGCACCTTAATGCTTGAAACTTAATTCACAGGCGTGACCTGTGACGCTCGGCACTTTTCCGGCACGTCTCGAGTGGGCATGCGCTGACCTGGGCGTCCGAATCTCACCATGCGATACCGCGGAAGCGAATTTCGGGCGCTCGTTAAACTGAGCCGACACACCAGGACTGATCGAGGAGCGCACGTGGGCCTTGTCGTGCAGAAGTACGGAGGCTCCTCCGTAGCCGATGCCGAGGGCATCAAGCGCGTCGCCAAGCGAATCGTCGAAGCGAAGAAGAACGGCCACCAAGTGGTCGTCGTCGTTTCCGCGATGGGCGACACGACGGACGAGCTGATCGATCTCGCCGAGCAGGTATCTCCGATGCCTTCGGGGCGAGAGTTCGACATGCTGCTGACCGCCGGAGAGCGGATCTCCATGGCCCTGCTGGCGATGGCGATCAAAAACCTGGGCCACAGCGCCCAGTCGTTCACCGGCAGCCAAGCGGGCGTCATCACCGACTCGGTCCACAACAAAGCGCGGATCATCGACGTCACGCCGGGCCGGATCCGCACCGCCCTCGACGAGGGCAACATCGCCATCGTCGCCGGGTTCCAGGGTGTGAGCCAGGACAAGAAGGACATCACCACGCTGGGGCGGGGTGGCAGTGACACGACGGCCGTCGCCCTTGCCGCCGCGCTCGACGCCGAGGTGTGCGAGATCTACACCGACGTCGACGGTGTGTTCACCGCCGACCCGCGTGTGGTGAAGAAGGCGCAGAAGATCGACTGGATCGCCTTCGAGGACATGCTGGAGCTCGCCGCCTCCGGCTCCAAGGTGCTGCTCCACCGTTGTGTGGAGTACGCCCGCCGATACAACATCCCGATCCATGTGCGGTCCAGTTTCAGCGGACTTCAGGGCACCTGGGTCAGCAGTGAGCCGATTGGGGACCAGCAGGTGGAGCAGGCCATCATCTCCGGTGTCGCGCACGACACCTCCGAGGCCAAGATCACGGTCGTCGGCGTGCCCGACAAGCCGGGCGAGGCCGCGGTGATCTTCCGGACGATCTCCGACGCCGAGGTCAACATCGACATGATCGTGCAGAACGTGTCGGCGGCCTCGACGGGCCTGACCGACATCTCGTTCACCCTCCCCAAGGCGGAGGGCCGCAAGGCCATCGACGCCCTGGAGAAGAACAAGCACGGCATCGGTTTCGAGTCGCTGCGCTACGACGACCAGATCGGCAAGATCTCCCTGGTCGGCGCGGGCATGAAGACGAACCCCGGCGTCACCGCCGACTTCTTCACCGCTCTGTCCGACGCGGGCGTCAACATCGAGCTGATCTCGACCTCCGAGATCCGCATCTCGGTCGTCACCCGCGCCGACGACGTCAACGAGGCCGTCCGCGCCGTGCACACGGCGTTCGGCCTCGACTCCGACAGCGACGAAGCCGTCGT
This sequence comes from Streptomyces sp. NPDC058469, assembly GCF_042721125.1. Lineage (NCBI taxonomy): Bacteria > Bacillati > Actinomycetota > Actinomycetes > Kitasatosporales > Streptomycetaceae > Streptomyces > Streptomyces sp. NPDC058469. The sequence continues at coordinate 14,833 of NZ_JBHXME010000181.1, read as the reverse complement.
CTACGGAGGCACCGGCCGCTGATGGCCAGCACCGGAGCGACCGTGCGTCCGACGCTCGCCGTGGTCGGCGCGACCGGGGCCGTCGGCACGGTCATGCTCCAGATCCTGTCCCAACACGCGGACATCTGGGGCGAGATCCGCCTGATCGCCTCTCCGCGCTCGGCCGGCCGCAAGCTGGCCGTGCGCGGGGAGCAGGTCGAGGTGGTGGCCCTGACGGAGGAGGCCTTCGACGGGGTCGACGTCGCCATGTTCGACGTCCCCGACGAGGTCTCCGCCCAGTGGGCGCCGATCGCCGCCGCCAAGGGCGTGGTCGTCGTCGACAACTCGGGCGCCTTCCGGATGGACCCGGAGGTGCCCCTGGTGGTGCCCGAGGTCAACCCGCACAAGGTGCGCTGGCGTCCGCGTGGGATCATCGCCAACCCGAACTGCACGACCCTGTCGATGATCGTCGCCGTGGGCGCGCTGCACGCCGAGTTCGGGCTGCGCGAGCTGGTGGTGTCGTCCTACCAGGCGGTGAGCGGGGCGGGGCGGGCCGGGGTCGACACCCTGCGTCAGCAGCTCGCCCTCGTGGCCAATACCGACCTGGGCACCAAGCCCGGTGACGTACGGCGGGCCGTCGGGGACAACACGGGGCCGTTCCCGGAGCCGGTCGCGCTGAACGTCGTACCGTGGGCCGGGTCGCTGCGCGAGGACGGCTGGTCCTCGGAGGAGATGAAGGTGCGGGACGAGTCCCGCAAGATCCTCGGGCTGCCCGCGCTGCCGGTCGCCGTGACCTGCGTGCGCGTCCCGGTGGTCACCACGCACTCCCTGACCGTGCACGCCCGCTTCCAGGGCGAGGTCACCGTCGACGGGGCGCGCGAGATCCTCGCCACGGCCCCGGGTGTCGTCCTCTTCGACAATCCGGCCGCCGGGGAGTTCCCGACGCCGGCCGACGTGGTGGGCACCGACCCGACCTGGGTGGGGCGGCTGCGGCGGGCGCTGGACGATCCGACGGCGCTCGAACTGTTCGTCTGCGGCGACAATCTGCGCAAGGGAGCAGCGCTCAATACCGCGCAGATCGCGGAGCTGGTGGCGCGCGAACTGGCGTGAGCGCAGGCCCCACCCACCCTGCCCGGCCGTAAATTCCCCTGGCCAGTGGCGCCCTGGTTTGTAGGATCAGGGTGCGCGATGTGGCCGGATTAATGGTCCGGACCACTTGAATCCGGCCACCTCCGCATCCGAAGATTTCACTCCCCGCTTCCCGCAACCGCGCGGCGAGCGGGGAGCGTCTTTGCGAACGCCCTTCAGGTGGGCGCGCGGTGATGCGGTAAGGGGCGTGGGGACGCCCTGGACATTTGTGACATAGGGGAAGAGCGGGTAGGCATGAGGGTGTTCGACGCACTGCCGGTTGTGCTGCCTGACACCAGACGGGTGGGTGATGTCACCAGACGGGTGAGTGGTGACACCGGACGGCTGGGTGGACTGTCTGTTTCGTCTGACGTAAATGTGACGGCCGACGCGTACAACCCCCAAGGGGGGAAGCGTGTCCAACTGGCGTGGCTCAGGTACTCGACTTCACTGCGGCACGCGGTACGGCCCTACGGCCTCCGCGTGGATCCCGTGCGCCCGGCGGCATGCCGGTGATCGCGCCGATGCCCGCAGCGCGGCCCGCCCGCATCCCGAACCAGCGCGACGGTGTCGACGACGCCGTCGCGGCCGGAACGACGGTCGACCATCTCACCGAGACCTATCGGGCGCACTACCGCTCGCTGCTCGGCCTGGCCGCACTCCTCCTCGACGACACCGCCTCCTGCGAGGACGTCGTCCAGGAGGCGTTCATCCGGGTCCACTCGGCGCGCAAACGTGTCCGTGACCCCGAGAAGACCCTGGCCTATCTGCGCCAGACGGTCGTCAACCTCTCCCGCTCGGCCCTGCGTCGCCGCATCCTCGGCCTCAAGCTCCTCTCGAAGCCGATGCCGGACATGGCGAGCGCGGAAGAGGGCGCCTACGACCTGCTGGAGCGCGACTCCCTCATCAAGGCCATGAAGGGACTGCAGCGCCGCCAGCGCGAGGTCCTGGTCCTGCGCTACTTCGCGGACATGACGGAGGCGCAGGTCGCCGAGTCGCTCGGCATATCGCTGGGCTCGGTGAAGGCGTACGGCTCGCGCGGGATCGCCGCTCTCCGGATCGCCATGGAGGCAACGGCATGAGCGACAAGGCCGAGGGAAGCGGCTCGCGTGAACGGCGCGAGCCGGACGTCCGGCGCGGCCCGACCTGGGCGCGCAGGGAACAGCCGAACGAAACACATGCTGGGAACGGAACTGTGAACCACGGCCCCGACGAACAGAGCCCCACCGGGCCGAGCCTCGACGGGAACCCTGAGAACCCGGAGAACTCCGAAGGCATCGAGAACTCCGGGGACATCGAGGGACGGCACCCCGTAGGACCCGGAGGACCCGGAGAGCAGGGCACCGACGAACACGGCCCGGACGTCCACGCCCATGACGTCCACGGCAACGACGTACACGTCCCCGAAGGGTTCGACTCCGACGAACTGGCCCTGCGGCGGCTGCTCCACCAGGCCGTCCAGGAGGTCGAGCCGCGCGACGGCACGCTGGACCACCTGCGCAAGGCGGTACCGGCCCGCCGGGCCCGCAAGCGCCAGGCCCTGGTCGGCATGGCGGCCACCGTGCTCTTCTTCGGCACCGCCATCCCGGCCCTCGTGCACGTCTCGAACTCCACCGGTTCCAACGCCGACCCGTCCATCGCGGGCAGCAGCTCACAGGCGCAGGGCGGCACGAGCTCGGGCAAGAACCCGGACGGCGGTTCCAGCACCGCCGGCGGCTCCTCGGGCCAGGCCTCGCAGAACCCGGGCGGCCACAAGAACGACGGCACGGGCAAGACCCCAGGCCGCGGCACCGTGAGCGCGAACCCCTCGGCCAGCGCCGGGACGGCCGCGTCCGTCTGTACGGCCGACCAGCTCGGCTCGTCCAACTCGACGGTGGACGCCGCCGATTCGGCGGGCATCGTCTACGGCACGTTCAGCGTCACCAACACCTCCGGCACGAGCTGTACCGTCGGCGGCGCCGGCACCGTGGGCACCTCCCCGGTGGGTGCGGCCGACGCCAACAAGATCACCGTGGTGCGGCACAGCGCCGGGGACGTGGCGGCCGGCCTGCCCGACCCGTCGACGGAGGCCTCCCAGCTGGTGCTCCAGCCGGGCGCCGCCTATGTGATCAAGTTCGCCTGGGTGCCCTCCGAGACCTGCCCCACCACCGGCACCAGCACCGGCGGCACCACCACCGGCGGTTCGACGCCCAGCCCGACGCCCACGGAGGACGCCGGCACCAGCAGCGGGTCCACGGCCGGCGACACCGGGACGTCCACCCAACTGCTGGAGGACGGCACGCTCGACGGCAGTGTCGTGGTCTCCCACACGGCGGAGGCGGGCTCCCCGACGGTCACGGCCACGGTGTCGAACGCGTGCGCGGGCGCGGTCTACCGGACAGGCCTGCTGGCGGGGTCGTAGGCCGGACTGTCGGTCTGCGAGTCGGCCGGGTCGGGGGACCCGGCGACGTCAGACGGTCGCGTGGGCCGCTTCTTCGTCCTCGTCCTGGGCCTCGTCCTCCGGGACCAGGCCCAGCTCCGCGTCGCGCGCGAACTCCACCTCGCGGCGCAGCAGGCGGAACCACATGAAGACGACGAAGCCCGCGAAGACGAACCACTCGCCGGTGTAGCCGAGGTTCTGGAAGGCCTTCAGGTCGAGGCCGGTGTTCGCGGGCGCGGTCGCCGGTACGGCCTTCATCCCCGAGTCGCCCTTGTCGAGCGTGATCCACGCGTCGTACAGGTGGTACGGGACCAGGTTCACCAGCGAGGCCGCGCTGATCGCGGCGGTCTGGCCGGACGGCAGGCCGCCCTGGGCGCTGACGCCGTTGTCGCCCGGAGTCTCGGATGCTTGCAGCGAGCCGGTGACGGTCACTTCACCGGTCGGCGCGGCCGGTGCCTTCGCGGCGTCGGGCTTGCCCGGGAGCCAGCCGCGGACGACGGGGAGGGCCCTGCCGTCGTCGGTGCGCAGCAGGGTCAGGACGTAGAAGCCGTTCTTCTCGCCCAACTGGCGGTCGGGGACGAGGAGTTGCTTGCCGTAGCGGCCGGTGGCGGTGGTCTGTCGGCCCGAGGTGTTCTGGTCGACCGGGAGCAGTTCGGCCAGCGGGCGGGCGGCCTCCGTGCGGTCCGTCTCGACCTGCCGGGTGGCCTGGTGGCTGCTGTCCACGCGCGCCTGGAACCGGCTCAGCTGCCACGACCCCATGAAGATGCAGAAGGGGATGGCGAGCAGTACGAAGACGTTGATGCCCCACCAGCGCGATGTCAGCAGAAACCGGTACACGCCTTCCACGGTACGGGGCTGCCGTGGGGCCCTTGGCCCGGGGGTCGGCCCGAAGGTTCACCAGGCGTCGGCAATGCTCCGGCCGGGTCTTGGTCGAGGTTATCCACAGGCTGAGGATCCGGTCAGTGCAATGTCGTTGTGGGCGGGCAGTATGGGGCCATGACTGAGAGCAACGGGTCCGAGATCACACCGGACTGGGAGAAGCGCTTCCGGGCGCCCCGAGTGTCCCTGCCCGACTGGGCGGAGGACGCACCCGACCGTTCCCTGTTCGTGTCGAACGCGACAGGGACGTATGAGCTGTACGCCTGGGACCGGGCGACGGGCGAGCAACGCCAGGTCACGGACCGGCCGAACGGCACGACGGACGGTGTGCTCTCCCCGGACGGGGAGTGGATCTGGTGGTTCGACGACAAGGACGGCGACGAGTTCGGCGTGTGGCGCCGCCAGCCCTTCAAGGGCGGCCCGGACGAACCGGCCGTTCCCGGCCTGGAACCGTCCTATCCGGCCGGGGTCGCCCTCGCGCGCGACGGCCGGACGGCGGTCGTGGGCCGCTCCACGGACGAGGACGGTACGACGATCCACCTCGCCCGCACCGGTGACGAGACCACGCTGATCTACCGGCACCGCGAGTCGGCGGGCGTCGGCGACCTCTCGCACGACGGTTCACTGATCGCGATCGAGCACACGGAGCACGGCGACGCGATGCACTCGGCGCTGCGCGTCCTGCGCCCGGACGGCACGGCGGTCGCCGACCTGGACGACACCAAGGGCGGCACCGAGGAGCTGGGCCTTGAGGTGCTCGGCTTCGCACCCGTCGACGGCGACACGCGCCTCCTCATCGGCCATCAGCGGCGCGGCCGTTGGGAGCCCCTGGTGTGGGACGTCGTGAAGGGCGGTGAGACGGACCTGTCCCTGGACCTGCCCGGCGACGTGAGCGCCGAGTGGTACCCGGACGGCTCGGCCCTCCTCATCGCGCACAGCTTCGAGGCCCGCAGCGAGGTGTTCCGCTACGACCTCGCCTCGGGCGCGCTGGTGAAGGTGCCGACGCCGGCCGGTTCGGTCTCGGGCGCCACGGCCCGCCCCGACGGCAGCGTCGAATACCTCTGGTCGTCGGCCGCCGAGCCGTCCGCCGTGCGCTCGACGACGGGCGAGGTCGTCCTGGACCCGCCCGGCCTGAAGTCGCCCGGCTCGCTGCCGGTGGAGGACGTGTGGGTGGAGGGCCCCGGCGGCCGCATCCACGCCCTGGTCCAGAAGCCGGCGGGGGCCACGGGCCCCCTCCCCACGGTCTTCGACATCCACGGCGGCCCGACCTGGCACGACAGCGACTCGTTCTCGGCGGGCCCGGCGGCCTGGGTCGACCACGGATACGCGGTCGTACGGGTCAACTACCGCGGCTCGACCGGGTACGGGCGCGCGTGGACCGACGCCCTGAAGTACCGGGTCGGTCTGATCGAGCTGGAGGACATCGCGGCGGTGCGGGAGTGGGCGATCAGCTCCGGTCTCGCCGACCCCGCCCGCCTCATCCTCACCGGCGGCTCCTGGGGCGGCTACCTCACGCTCCTCGGCATCGGCACCCAGCCCGACGCGTGGACGCTGGGCATCGCGGCGGTCCCGGTCGCCGACTACGTCACGGCGTACCACGACGAGATGGAAGCCCTGAAGGCCATGGACCGCACGCTGCTGGGCGGCACCCCCGACGAGGTCCCGGCCCGCTTCGAGGCGTCCTCCCCGCTGACCTACGTCGACAAGGTCACGGCCCCGGTCTACATCTCGGCCGGCGTCAACGACCCCCGCTGCCCGATCCGCCAGATCGACAACTACGTGAAGCGGCTTGAGTCGCGGGGCGCCGTGCACGAGGTGTACCGGTACGACGCGGGGCACGGGTCACTGGTGGTGGACGAGCGGATCAAGCAGGTCAGGCTCGAACTGGACTTCGCGGAGCGGCATTTGGGGCACTGACCCGCGGGGCTTCTGAACACGGGCCAGCACAATCCAGCGCAGGGCGATCTCTTGGTGCAGGCCGACAAAATCCGGCGCAGGGCGATCTCTTGGTGCAGGCCGACGAAATCCAGCGCAGGGCGGCTTCTTGGTGCAGGTCCGCAAAATCAGCCCGTCCGGCGTTTGAGGACGAGGCCCTTTCGGGGCCGAAGCGGGGGTCTGGGGGCGGCAGCCTCCAGCAACGCCCGCTTCGGCGCCGGCCGGGTACCTGTTCAAGCTCCGGCCCAGCTCAGGGCACCGTCACGCACGATCCCGGGGCCGGCGTCCCAACAACTCCGCCAACCCCCGTCGAGTCGCGGCAAGCACAACCCTGTCCGAGCTCCGCAGGACATACGTGTCGGGGAGGTCCCACACCAACCCCGACCGCCGTACGTCCTCGGAGGCGTCCCGCGTCGCCGTGTCCAGCGCCAGGACCCGCCACGACCCGGCCCGGAACGCCTCGGCGATCGTCTTGCCCTCCAGCTGGGGATGCCCGCCCACGGTCATCGCCGCGAACAGCAGCACCCGCCGCTCGACAGGGATCGCGCCCAGGATCTGCCGCCCCATCATCGCCCCGGCGAACGCGGGCGCGGCCAGATGGGACACGCTCCGGCTCCGGGTGAGGGCGTTCGGGTGGGCGGCGCGCAGGGTCCGGTACACGGCGGTCGCGAAGTCGTCGTCGTACAGGCGGAGCACGACGCGTAGATCCGGCCGCACGGACCGGGCGTACAGCACCGCTTCGAGGTTCGTGGTGTCGGAGCTGGTGACCGCGAGGAGGGCGTGGGCGCGGTGGATCTTGGCGGATTCCAGGACGCCCTCCTGGGTGACGTCACCGAGGATCACCGGCACCCGCAGCCGGCGTGCGACCGCGAGCCCGCGGGCCTCGGGGTCGGCCTCGACGCACACCACGGGGATGTTGAGTTCGCGCAGCCGGGTCAGCACCCGGGTGCCGATCTTGCCGAGCCCGAGCAGCACGACATGCCCGCCGAGCCCGCGAGGCGGCTTGCGCAACGCGGACGCCGTACGGAACGTGCCGAGGGCCTCAAGGACCGCGGCCAGCAGCACCGGCAGCATCAGCAACCCGACGAGACCGGAGAGGAGTTGAAGGATCTGCCGGCCCAGGGACGCCCCGATCGCGGGGTCGTCGATCGCGAACAGGTCGAGCAGCGTCAGATAGAAGGCGGTCAGGGGGTGGATCTTGGTCACCAGCCACAGCGAGACGGCGAGCGCGATCACACACGCCACCATGCCCGCCAGCGACCAGCGCAGTCGCCGCGAGAAGAGCGAGGAGAAGGCAGGGACGACACCGCCCCCGCGCCCGCCGGGCAACTGCGGCCCGGCGTACGACACCTGCTCCAGGACGACGGTCCCGCGCCCGGTGGCCGAGGCGACGGCCGCCGAGTCGGGCAGCAGGCGCGGGCCCTGTTCGCCCATGCCCTCGGAGCCGTCCGCGCCGGCCGGGTCGCTGCTGGTCGCCGAGAGCAGGGCCAGCGTGGCCAGCCCCGGGTCGGCCACCTGACCGGGTCCCGGCGGCGGCCGTTCCACCGCGCGCAGCAGCAGCCCGTCGGTCTGGACGACCTTGCTGGTACCGGCGAGAGCGGTCGCGGCCAGCGCGGGTGCGGCCGTGTCGGCGTCGGAGAGGACGGTCGTGGACGCGTCGAACCCGGTTCCGGTCCCGGTGCCCGTCCCGTCGCCGGTCGCCAACGCGGCGGCCTGGTCGAGGAGTTCCTCGATGTGCTGGCCGAGCCGCCGGTTGTAGAGGCGCAGCACGAGCCGGATACGGGGGTTGAGGCGGCGGGCGGTGAGGGCGGCGCGGATGTTGGTCTCGTCGTCGTCATAGACGAGGGCCAGCGCGGTCGCCCGCTCCACGCCCGCCTCGGCGAACACGGCCTCGGTCAGCTCGGCGACCTCCAACACCCGCTCCCCGCGCGGGGGTTCGGGGGCCACGGGTCCGGCGGTGCTGTTCCCGTTTCCGTTGGCCCGGCCCACCGCCGCGTTGACCCGGTCGAACAGGGCGGCCGAGGCGGCACGCGCGCGGCCGACGACAGGTTGGCGTGCGGTGGCCTCGGAGGGCGGGACGACGAGGGTGATCTGCTCGCCGTAGACACTGCGCAGTTCGGCGGCGAGTCGGTGCGCGAGCGCGTCGTCGCCACACACCACCATGTGCGCACGGGCACCGCCCGGGGGGCTCTGATTCGGAACGCTGCTCGCCACGAGGGGAAAGACTGCCCCAAGGAGGCGGGTGGTTCCAGTATTCCGCTGAACACCGGTGCCCCGACTGCCGTATGCAGAGACAGGGAGCAAAACTCGCGAAACCCCGCGCCGCCTGCCGGAGGTACCTCACCCGTGGCCATCACCACCGAACCAGCCGCGCCGACCACGGAGACGCCGCCGAGCACGGAGACGCCTCGGCAGTCGGCCGTGCCCGCGACACCGGAGACGTCGGCGCCACCGGACCCGCAGGCGAAACCGGATGCGGCGCCCTCGAAGTCGGACGCGCCCGCCAAGGAGCCGAAGGACGGCTGGCAGCTCAACTCGCCGCTCGTGCTGACCATGGTGCTGCTCGTGGTGGTGCTGGCGCAGGGCCCGATCCGTCAGGCCCTGTCCGCGCCGGTGATGCAGAGCTGGATGACGGTGTTCGTGGCCGTGGTCGTGCAGGCGCTGCCCTTCCTGGTGCTGGGCGTGCTGCTGTCGGCCGGGATCGCGGTGTTCGTACCGGCGACGTTCTTCGCCCGCGCGCTGCCGAAGAACCCCGTGCTGGCCGTGCCGATCGCCGGGATGGCGGGCGCGATCCTGCCCGGCTGCGAGTGCGCGTCCGTGCCGGTGGCCGGGGCGCTGGTGCGCCGGGGCGTCACCCCGGCGGCGGCGATCGCGTTCCTGCTCTCCGCCCCGGCGATCAACCCGATCGTGCTGACGGCGACGGCCGTGGCGTTCCCGCGCAACCCCGAGATGGTGCTCGCCCGGTTCGCGGGCAGCCTGCTCGTGGCCTGCGTGATGGGCTGGCTGTGGACGCGCCTCGGCCGCACCGACTGGCTGCGCCTGGCCGCCCACGAACCGCACGAGGGGGAGACCAAGGGGGCCGCGTTCTGGGGCTCGGTCCGGCACGACGTGATGCAGGCGGGTGGATTCCTCGTCCTCGGCGCGATGTCCGCGGCGACGCTCAAGGCGGTGGCACCGGCGAGCTGGCTGCGCACGGCCGCCGACAACCCGGTGGTGGCGATCCTCGCCCTCTCGATCCTCGCCGTCCTGCTGTCGATCTGCTCGGAGGCGGACGCGTTCGTCGCCGCGTCGCTCACCCAGTTCTCGCTCACGGCCAAACTCGCGTTCCTGGTGGTGGGACCCATGATCGACCTGAAGCTGTTCGCCATGCAGGCGGGCACGTTCGGCCGGGGTTTCGCCCTGCGCTTCGCGCCCGCCACCTTCGTCCTCGCCATCGCGGGCGCGGTCGTCACCGGGGCGGTGCTCCTGTGAACCGGCAGGCACAGGCGGCGGTCCTGTTCCTGGTCGGCGCGGCCCTCCTGCACGCGGGCTTCACCAACCTCTACCTGCGCTACGTCAAGGCCGGACTCCAGCCCCTGCTGCTGCTCTCCGGCGTGGTCCTGATCGTGGCCGCGCTGGCGACGGCCTGGTACGAGTGGCGCCGGGCACGGGCGGAGAAGACCCACACCAAGACCGAGGCCCACGACGAGACCGATGGCCACGACGAGCACGGCCACGAGGACGCTCACGCCCACGAGGACGCTCACGGTCACGTGCACCGCGAACCCCGTATCTCCTGGCTCCTGATCCTCCCGCTCTTCGCCCTGATCCTGGTCGCCCCGCCGGCCCTCGGCTCCTACAGCGCGGTACGCACGGGCACCGCCCTCCAGCAGCCCTACGGCCTCCTCAAGCTCCCCGACAGCAACCCGCTCACCCTCGGCCTGGTCGACTACGCGAGCCGCGCGGTCTACGACCACGGGCGGTCCCTCGGCACCCGGCAGTTGAAGGTCACCGGCTTCGTCGCGCTGGACAAGTCCGGTGCGCCGTTCCTCGTCCGCATGGCACTCAACTGCTGTGCGGCGGACGCCCAGCCGGTCAAGATCGCGCTGACCGGCAAGATCCCGCCGGTACTTCAGCCCGACACCTGGCTGGAGATCACCGGCACCTACACCCCCAAGCAGACCAAGGACCCCATCAACAACCGCCCGATCCCCTACTTCCAGGTCACCCAGGCCCGACCGATCCCGACGCCGAAGGACCCGTACGACGAGAGCTGGAACCAGTAACAGCCGGACCAGTAACAGCTGGACCAGTAACCGGCCTGGTCTCAGACGAGGTTGGCGACCGCCGCGGCCATGATCGGCTCGGCGGCCTCCTCGGTCAGCTCCGGCGGTACGACCAGCAGGTCCCAGCGGCCACGGCCCGGCGCGAGCAGCACGACGGTGTTCGGGGCGTGCACGGCGGTGGTCCGGTGCAGCCGTACGACCTGGTTGGCCACGAGCATCCGGCCCGGGGCGGTCGACCAGACCCGCCCGTTCACCATCACGCTGACGATGTGTCCCCAGGTCCGGGGCAGTCCGGCGAGCAGTCGCGGTACCTCGGTGAGCACGTCGTAGGAGTGCGGCCACCAGGCTCCGTCGAGGCGGCGCGGTACGGAGGTGTGGGCGGCGAGGCGCAGCCGGAGGGGAGGGGCGGTCTGCTCCGCGTCGGGCGAGGTGTGGGTGTCCGAGGCGGGCGAACCATGGGTGTCCGTGGGCGCGTTCATGTCGCGGTCCCTGTCCCCGGCCGTCCGTCGTGCGGCGGTCCGGTGCCGTGGTGCACTGGGAACGACGTCGGCGCCAGAGCCGAGGTGCGGAGAACTCCCGGTATCGCTCACCGTACTCCCGCCCCGCGCGGGGCGGTCGGGGCGTGCGGCGTCCCGACCCCCTCCGCGGCCCGCGGGCGTACCGTGAAAGGACCGAGGATTTCTCGTGTGCCGGATCGCACCGGTGCCGTTCTCGGCGAACCACGACGCCGGGGCGGATGTGTCCGCGCCCGGGGCAGGGCTCAGCCCATGACCGTGAATGTGCCCGGTCGGCCGGTGACCGCGGACGCGCCCGCGGCCCTCGACAGACACAGCGGTGCCGTTACGGCGGGCTGGGCGAAGACGTGGTCCACATCCGGCCATGAACGCGGCACGTCCCACCGCGAGCGCGGCCCGTCGCCGTGGGAAGGGGACCGCGTCCGCCCGCTCAGCCGGCGCCAGATCGAGGACCGCTTCCAGGACCTGGGCGTCCTGTACGAGGAGACCTGCGGCGGGACCCGCACGGGCAACCGTTCCCGCACCGCCTTCCTGCGGCGGCTGGCCGGTGACGTCCGGCGCCCCGGGTTCGCCCTGCTGATCGCCGAGAACACGACCCTGACGGCCTGCGCCTACGGCTTCCCCGTACGCGCCGCCGATCCCTGGTGGCAGGGCCACGACACCCGGCTGCCCCGGCTGCTGCACGGCCTCGCGGTCACCGGCGGACTCTTCGCGGTCTCCGGGATCGTCGTCCCGCCCCGCGTGCGCACCCACTACCAGGACCGGGAGTGGAACCTCGCCCGGCGTCTGCAGCGCCGGCTGCTCGACGATCACGCGCCGGCCCTCGGCGTCACCCTGGTGCCCCGCACCGACACCGAGACCCTGTCGGCCTACCGCGCCTGGGGCTGGCAGGACGTCGTACGGGACCCGGATGGCCTTGATCCACGGCTCCCGGGCGCCTGTCGGGTGCTGGTTCTGGGCCCCTGACCGCGTCAACCGGAGTGAGGACATCTGTGCTCGCCACGACAGAGATTCCCCGGGTGCGACTAGAGTTCCCGTACGGGGGAACCAGCTCCCCGGCGGCAGCCCGTCCCCTCCCGGTGGTCCGCAGGAAAGGTGTACATGCCCGCAGAAAGCCAGCAGCCCGCGGCCGACCGGCTCGACGACGACGACTACCCCGCCTACACCATGGGCCGGGCCGCCGAGCTGATCGCCTCCACCCCCGGTTTCCTCCGGTCACTGGGTGAGGCCGGGCTGATCAACCCGAAGCGGTCGGACGGCGGTCACCGCCGCTACTCGCGCCGTCAGCTCCGTACGGCCTCCCGCGCCCGCGAGCTGGTCGACCAGGGGACGCCCATCGAGGCCGCGTGCCGGATCATCAGCCTGGAGGACCGGCTGGAGGAGGCCCTGCGCGTCAACGAGGAGCTGCGTGCCCACGGGGGACGGCTTGCTCACGAGGGGCCGCACGGCTCGTCCCACGGGTCATCCAACGAACAGAAAATCTGATCCGCCCGAATCAGAAATTCACCGTTTCGGGCGGTGCTTTTCCCGCACAATTCCCCCGCCCCGTAAATGGGTTCCGTGCTAGGCTGACTTCAGTTGCAGTTGTGGTTGCCAATTTTGAACCGGTTCTCCGGACAGGTGATCATCACGGCGATGGAGGAGATTCGTAAAGTGCGGATCTCGTGCACTGCCTAGGAGTTAAGACATGGCCACCGGTACCGTGAAGTGGTTCAACGCGGAAAAGGGCTTCGGCTTCATCGAGCAGGACGGCGGCGGCGCTGACGTCTTCGCCCACTACTCGAACATCGCCACCCAGGGCTTCCGCGAGCTGCAGGAAGGTCAGAAGGTGACCTTCGACATCACGCAGGGCCAGAAGGGCCCGCAGGCGGAGAACATCGTTCCCGCCTAAGCACGCGAGACTGCGAAACAGGGGCCCGCACCTTGGGTGCGGGCCTCTTTTCGTATCTGTTCATTTACCCGCCGTTCCCTGGCCGTTCCCCGGCTCCCCGGCTTTCCCCGAGGAGAAATCCTCCCCTCTCCTCCCGCTCGAACCCCTTGGTGAGGCACCATGCGCTGCGTGATCGCCCGTTACCCCTTCGATCTGACGAAGAGCGAGGTGGAGGAGATGCTCAAGGGCATCCGCCCGGAGCAGCCCGTCACCGGTCCCTGCGCCGTCATCAGTCGCAAGCTGTACCCGGTCAAGCAGGTCGGCGAAGTGATCACCAAGCAGGACCGCCGTGACTTCACCGCCTTCGAGGTGACCAGGGCCCTCACCCGGCTCGGCTTCACCTGCCACGAGACGCCGCCCGCGCCCGCCACACCCGCGCCCGCACCGGCCCCCGTCGCGGACACCCCCGTGGACTCCGGCCCGGAATCGACCTCGTACATCGGCACCACCCTGGGCTGACGCCTCCGCCCGCACGTCCCCGCACACCCCGAGCGACCACGCCGCCACAGAACCATCCGGGCGCGAGGTCGCTCTCTGCGTCACAGCTCGTCACAGCTCCTTGTCCGGCCAGTCCAGCAGCCGGGCCCCGATGACCGCCGTCTGCAGCGTGTACCGCTGGCCGGGGTCCGCCGGATTCGCGCCGGTGAGCTGGTGGATGCGTTCCAGCCGGTAGGTCAGCGCGCGCACGCTCAGTGAGAGCCGGCGGGCGGACTCCGCGGCCACACAGCCGCAGTCGAAGTACGTCGACAGGGTGTCCAGCAACGGGCGCGGACCGCCGCGCGCCCTGGTGAGCGGGCCCAGCGCGTCGAGGACCAGATCGGCCATCGCCTGCCGGTCGCGCGTGAGCACCGGGTAGACCAGCAGGTCGGCGGCGCGCAGAAGAGGGCCCTCCAGGTTGAGCCGCTCGGCCAGTTCGAGCGTGTTCAGGGCTTCTTCGTACGACTGGACGATCCCGCCCGCGCCCGGCTGCGGCCTGCCGATCGCCGCGCGGGCGCCCTCCGCGGCGGCGTACGACTGCTTCGCGAAGTGGGCGAGGATGTCGTCCTGGTCGCCGGGCGCGACACACAGCATCCGGCCGGCCTTCGTGGTGAGCAGGATGTTGCGGTCACCGAAACGGCTGATCATCGCGCGCTCCACCTGACGCGGCACCGGCGCGCTCTCGTCGTACGGCGTCGGGCCCTGGACCACGGCGACGGCGTGCGTGTGGGAGAGGCGCAGGCCGAAGCGCTCGGCGCGTTCCGCGAGCCGGCCCAGATCGCTGCGGCCGTAGAGGAGGTCGTCGATGAACTCCCGCCGCGCCGCCTCCTCCTGGCGTACGGCGAGTCGCTGCGCGCGTTCGTAGCCCTCGGCGAAGGCGTCGACGACCTGCTGCACCGCGGCAAGTGTGCAGTCGGCGGAACCGGGGGTCTGTGGCCAGGCGGCGCGGGTGGCGGCGAGATGGGCATTGACCAGGGCGCGGAGTTCGTGGCCGGCCTCGGCCGCCTGCTCGCCCAGGGCGCGGCGGGCCTCCAACTCGGCCCGGGTCAGGCGGCGTCCGGTGCCGGCGACCTCCGCCAGGAGCCGCGCATACCCCGCCAGATACTGCTCAGGTATCTCGCGCTCCGGCAACTCCGCCCCCTGTTTCCTTGACGCCCTGGTGACGCTTTCTTAGCGCGTCACCGGCATCAAGACCCTAATGAACACTGCCGGGTTCCGGCAATGCGCGGGCGCGCACCCCGCGTGCACCATGGCGCCAGGGGAGCACGCGGAAGGTTCCGGTGCCGGACACCGGCAGGTGTCCGGC
>NZ_JBHXME010000180.1:0-22504 GCF_042721125.1 Streptomyces sp. NPDC058469 | reverse complement strand
CGTTCGAATGGAACGAGGGGCCCGTACCCACTCTGACCTGCTGTGCAAGCGGTGCCCTCGGCAGGATTCGAACCTGCGACACCGGCTTTAGGAGAGCCGTGCTCTATCCCCTGAGCTACGAAGGCGGCTGGTCAGCGGTGGTGCCCCGTCCCCCGCACTGGTGTTTGGGCGGACGACGCGGCGTACCGACTACTGGCCAAGGACAGGGTAGCGGATGTGGGCGGACGCGAGTTGCGGGGATGGGGGGTACGGGGATGGGGGGGTGCTGATCGGTCGAGGGTGCACAAGGGCCGGTTGGCCGCGCCGGCCCGACCCCGGGTCACCCTCCGACGAACCCCAGCCTCCGCAGCTCCTGACCCAGCACCGGAGCCAGCGCCCCCGCATAGGTCTCCGCCATGTGGCTCTCGTCGCGGTAGACGAACGTGTCGTCGACGGCCACGGGGCAGCGGCCCGAGTGGGGGCAGAGCCAGGGCTCGGGGTCGATCACGGTGGCTCCGGCTCGGTGTGCGCCCTGGCGGTTGGACTCGCGGAGGGTGGGGTTCTTGATCGCGTCGTGTTGGTCCGGCTCGCATTTCTGCAGGCTGAGGGGGTGGGTCGACGCGCACTCGACGGGGTCGCCGATCGGCCACGGGGTGTCGAGCAGGACGGCCACGTGGTCGGCGGCGCGGACCAGGCGGTCGTAGACGCGCTCGTAGCCCGCCGTCCAGTCCTGTCGCGGGTTCTTCATCGGTTTCAGCGGGGTGGCCACCTCGGAGGAGGAGGCCAGGACCAGCATCGGGTGCAGCCGGGCGATCCGTGCCAGCGCGTCCTTCCGCCAGGTGTCGCACGAGGTGTACGGGCCGTGGCCGTTGATGGTCGTGATGTCGGCGGTCTTGCAGGACGACTTGGTGAGGGAGACCAGTTTCCAGCCGTATTGGCGGCTCAGCCGTTCCAGCGCCGGAAACCACTGGGCTGCATGGGAGTCGCCGTAGAGGACGACGATCTTGGTCGCGGTGGGGTCGCCGTAGACGCAGGCGGGGGAGCGGGTGCCGGTGTAGTCGACGTGGCAGTTGTCGCGGTAGACGGCCGAGCGCTTCTTCTTGATGTCGGCGAGTTGCGGTGTCAGGTTGCGCGGCAGTGCGGTTGTGGAGGTGGAGGTGGTGAGGAGGGTGGTCAGGCGGGACATCGGGTTCGGTGCCCTCGTCAGGGTCGCGGTCAGGCCGGGTGCGCGGGCCGTTGAGCTGATCGGTGGCGGGAAGGACGTCGAGACGAGGGCGACGGACACTACGGTCGCGGACAGGCCGAGGCCCAAGGCCACCGCCGTCGTCGGTCTGCGGCGCAGCGCCGCGCTGAACCGGACCGGGTTCTCCACCAGGCGCAGGCTCGCCCAGGCCAGGAGCAGGGCGACCGCGCACAGCGCGAGGTTCAGCCGGAGTCCGGCGGGGCGGCCCAGGGCCGCGGGGCCGATCATCAGTAGCGGCCAGTGCCACAGGTACCAGCCGTACGACAGGTCGCCCAGCCGGGCCAAGGGGCGCAGACCGATGGACCCCGATGGGGCGCGGCAGCCGCCCGCGATCACCAGGGCCGCTCCGAGGACCGGCAGCAGCGCGAAGTGGCCCGGGAACGGGGTGTCGGCGTCATACAGGACCGCTGCCGCGGCGATGCCTGCCAGCCCCAACCACATGCCGGAAGTGGCCAGTTGATGGGGGACGCGCTCCAACGCTCCTGTGCCGAAGGCCAGTAGGGCGCCGACGCCCAGCTCCCACAGCCGGGTGTGCGGGCCGAAGTACGCCCAGGACGGGGAGGTTTGGGTTGCCCGGACACCCAGGACGTACGAGACCAGGCACAGCGCGCCCAACGGCAGGGCCCGCAGCCACCGGTGTCGGAGCACCTTCCAGCTGATGAGGAGGAGGACCGGCCACAGGAGGTAGAACTGCTCCTCCACGGACAGCGACCACAGGTGCTGGAAGGGC
Organism: Streptomyces sp. NPDC058469; assembly: GCF_042721125.1. Classification (NCBI taxonomy): domain Bacteria; kingdom Bacillati; phylum Actinomycetota; class Actinomycetes; order Kitasatosporales; family Streptomycetaceae; genus Streptomyces; species Streptomyces sp. NPDC058469. The sequence continues at coordinate 20,552 of NZ_JBHXME010000180.1, read as the reverse complement.
GACGGCGAGCTTCCCTCGCGGAGATAGTCGGTGCCCGATCGCGCCAGGTCGACGTTCACGAAGTACAGGGCGCCGGCCAGCGCGTCGTGCATGAACTCGGCGTAGCGGATCTTCGAGGCGAAGAGCCGGCAGCCGGCGATGGTGGCCAGCGACACCAGGGTCGCCAGCGGGAGGATGCGCAGGGCGCGGCGGGCGTAGAAGCGGCGCAGGGAGAGCGAGCCGGAGCGGTCGGCCTCGCGGAGCAGGCCCGAGGTGATGAGGAATCCGGAGATCACGAAGAAGACGTCGACTCCGACATAACCGCCGGCGACGTACGGGACTCCGGCGTGCGCCAGCACCACGAGCGTGACGGCCAGGCCGCGCAGGCCCTGGATGTCGGGCCGGAGTGGCGGCTTCGACGGAGGGCCGGGGCGGCCGGCCCCGTACGGTGGTGATCCGCCGGGGCGTCGGTCCGGCGCCGCGTGGCGCGGTGGACCGGCGGTCGTGGGAGTGTGCGTCATGCCTGGAACTGTCCGCAGGACAGGGGGAGTTCGGGTGACCCGCGCCACACTTCTCCCGGAATTCGAGGGGCTGTGCGGGGCTGGTGCTGTCGTGACGTGACGCGGGTCACCGCAGCGCGGTCCCGGCGGCGGACAGGGAAGGGTGTGGAGAACTCACTGCGTGCCCGTGTGCGAGCCGGGGATCCGGACGCGTTCAGGCACCTCTTCGACGAGCACGCCGCCGTGGTCCACCGGCATGCCGTACGGATGACCGGCAACTGGGGCACGGCCGACGACATCGTGTCGCTGACCTTCCTGGAGGCATGGCGACTGCGCGAGCGCGTGCTTCCGGGTGAGGACAGCCTGCGCCCGTGGCTGCTGGGGATCGCGACGAACGTCACACGCAACACCGCGCGGGCGGCGCGAAGACACCAGGCCGCGCTCATCAGAGTCCCGCCCCCCGATCCCGTGCCGGACTTCGCCGACGAGGTGACGCAGCGCCTGGCCGACACCGAGGAACTGGCCGCCGCGCAGAAGGCATTGAGCACGATGCGCCGCGGGGAGCGCGAGGTGTTCACCCTCTGCGTGTGGGAGGGCCTGGACGCCGCCACGGCGGCCGAGGCCCTGGGCGTGGCCGTCGGCACCGTACGGGCCCGGCTCTCGCGCGCGAGGAAGCGCCTGCGCAAGCTCACCGAACTCGAACTCCGGCGCGAGAACGGCACGTTGAAGAACAGCGAAGTGCAACGCCCGGCCGCGGTCGGACAGTCACCGGGTAGCCGCCACCAGGCGGCTCGGTCCACGCAGGAGACGAAGCGATGAACACCAACCCGCTACGACGCGATCAGCCGCTCGATCACCACGAGTTGGCCGAGTTGCTGCCCGCGCCGGGCCGTCCGGTGCTCGCTCAGGACCGCCACCGCGTACTGAGGGAACACCTGATGCAGCACATCACCCGCGAGCACGAGACCATCCACGAGCAGTCCGCTACGACGACCACCTCACGTCCGTCCCCCGCCCGCCGGCGCCTCGTTCTCGTCGCCGCGCCGCTGGCCCTGGCCGCCGTCGTGGGCCTGGGTGTGGTGGCGGTCGACAGCGCGCAGGGCGGCAAGCACGGTACGACCGCCGCGGGCGTCACCGCCGCCGACCAGCAGAAGGCCACGCAACTGCTGGACCGGATCGCCCTGGCGGCGGCCGACCACCCGGCGGTCACGGCCGGCGACGACCAGTACATCTACACCAAGTCCCAAGGATCGGCGGCTGAGTTGGGCGTCGACTTCAGCAGTGCCGAGGAACTCGCCCAGCACAAGGGGACGTTCACGCCGAAGGCCTACAACGGGGCCGTCCGGCAGGAGCAGTGGAACTCCGTGGACGGCAAGCGGGACGGTCTGCGCAAGGGCGTGGCGGTCGCCGACCCCTCCCAGAAGATGACCATGGACATGAAGGGAACCGGATACCTGACCTTCCGCCAGCTCCAGGCCCTGCCCACCGACCCCGACGCGCTGCTGAAGAAGTTCTCCGGGGACGCCGGGAACGTAACGGCGGCCCGCCGCACGGAAGTTGTGGCCGAGAACCTCGGCGCGATCATCGACGAGGCCACCCTGCTCCCCGACCTCAGTGCCGCGATCTACCGTGCCACCGCCAAACTCTCGGGTGTGACCGTCGTCGACCACGTCAAGGACGCGGCGGGCCGGGAGGGCGTCGGCCTCACGTTCAAGGGCGCCCCGAAGGGCTACGCCTGGGTCTTCGACGCGTCGAGCCTCGTCTACCTCGGCACAACCGACGCCGCCCTCCTGGGAGTTGGCGTCACGGACAAGACGGGCGAGGCACCGGTCAGCTCATCCTGAGTGAGCAGCCCGGGCCCCGGGTCAGGACGCCGACACCCTGGTGAAGCGGCCCGCCACCCGTAGGTCCGCCTCGATGACGCCCGCCGTCGCCGTCAGCTCGGGCAGGACGTCCCGGACGTACTCCGCGACCGTGCGGCCGGTCACATGGGCCGCCGTGTTCAGCGCGGCCACCACCCGGCCCGTACGGTCGCGGACCGGTACGGCGATCGAACGCAGCCCCGCCTCCAACTCCTCGTCGACCAGGGCGTATCCCCGCGTACGGACCGTCTCCAGCGCCGCGGCCAGCGCCGCCGGGTCGGTCAGCGTGCGCGGGGTCAGGGGGCGCAGCTCGTGTTCCCTCGGCGGTGCGTCGGCCAGCAGCACCCGCCCCAGTGCCGTCGCGTACGCCGGGAACCGCGTCCCGACCGCGATGTTCACGCTCATCACCCGACTCGTCGCGACCCGGGCCGTGTACTGGATGTCGTCGCCGACGAGGATCGCCAGGGACGCCGACTCGTGGATGCGGGAGGCGAGGGCGGTGAGGTGGGGGAGTGCCAGGTCGGGGAGGGTCGTACGGGACAGGGGTGGGAAGCCGAGGGACAGCACCCCGGGTGTCAGCGTGAAGCGGCGGTCGCCCGACGGGGTCACCAGGCCCAGGTGTTCGTACGTGATCAGGGCTCTGCGGGCTGTCGCTCGCGCCAGGCCCGTCGCCTGGGCGACCTCCGTCAGGGTCAGTTCGGCGCGGCCCTCGCCGAACGCCGTCAGGACCGTCAGACCGCGGGCGAGGGACTCGACGAACTCCCGGCCCAGTTCCTGCTTGGACGCGCCCGTCCAGGTCGCGAGTCCGGAGGGGGCGGCGACGGACTCGCCCCGCGGAGCCTCGCGCGCATCCTCCGCCAGGTCTTCCTCCATCGTCCGTACCGCCGAACGCAGCCTGGGCAGAAGGGAGTTCCGCAGATCCTCCGCCGTGTGCCGGCTCGTATGGCTCACGACGCTCGCCACGCACGCGATCCGGCCGGTGCGGGGGTCGCGCACGGGCACGGACACCGCCACCAGCCCCGGTTCGATCAACTGGTCGTCCAGCGCCCAGCCGTCCTGGCGTGCCTGCACGGCCCACCGCTCGAAGTCGGGCCCGGGCGACGACCGTACGGGAACGGCGGGAAAGCCTTCGTCCGTCGGATCCGCTGCCCGCCGCTCCCGCCAGCGTCGCCAGTCCGCGTCCGTCCACTCCGTCGCGAACAGCGGTCCCGGCGCGGTGCGTTCGGCCGGCAGCAGGTCGCCGATGCGGAAGCTGAGGGACATCGCGCGGCGGCGGGTGGCCTGGTGGATGAAGCGGATACCGTCCCGGTCGCCCACTGCCAGCGACACCGACTCGTCCAGCTCGTCGGCGAGGGCGTCCGCGCGGGCGTCCAGGACGGAGGGCAGGCGCAGGGCGGCGAGATAGGCGTTGCCCAGTTCCATCACCCGAGGGGTGAGAACCGCGTCCCGGCCGTCGAGACGGACGTATCCCATGCGGGCGAGCGTCGCGGTGATCCGGTCGACCGTGGAACGGGCGAGCCCGGTGGCCCGTTCGAGCCCGCTGAGGCTCAACACGCCGCCCGCCTCGGTCAGTTGACGCAGGACCGCGACCCCGCGGATCAACGGGGCGACCGCCTCGGCGGGCACGGCGGCGGCGGGGTCGGCCAGCGTGGTGTCAGCGGCGTCAGTGGGCATCGACTCTCCGGTACGGCGATCTCGGCAGCCCTACGGTAAGCCCGCGTCCGACGCTCGGATCGCCGACGGCGCTGCGGTGGGCCCGGGCGCCAGACCTTCGCCGCCGCCGAACCTGCGACACCGGCTTCAGGAGAGCGGTGCTCCATCTACTGAGCCATGTCTGCCGCGCCTGCCCGCCTACCTGTGCCCCCGCCCCCGTCCCCCTACCGCGTCCGAGTCACCGTCACCCGATAGTCCCCCGCCGCATCGACCCCCGTGACCGCGACCCGGATTCCCTTCCCCGGGTCGTTGAAGGTCTCGCCCACTCCGAACGGCGCGTCCGACAGTTCCGCGTGGACGTTGGGGCTCCGGGTGCAGCCTCCGCTGTTCCGGTGCGCGTCGTACACCTTCACCGGGCCCAGGCCCGTGTCGATGTCCGCCTCTACCTTGTAGATGAGGATGCCCGGGCGGCACACCGCCTCGTCGTTGCCCTCGCGGGTGCGCAACTCCAGGGCGTAGCCCGTCCGCCGGTCGATCGGGACGAAGATCAGCTTCGCGTCGCCGGCACCGGTGCCGACACCGGTGCCGGCACCACTGCCGCTCCCCGTGGCCTCCGCCCGCTCCAGCGGACTCAGCGTGTACTCCGTCGTCCCCCGGGTCATCGCACAGCCCACCTGGGACGGATCCAGCCAGCCGAGCTTCCACTTGTGCCAGCCGAGGAAGTCGTTGTTGGCGCCCCAGTCCTCGCTCATGATGTCCCAGTGGCCGACCGCGCCCCCGCCCTCCTGGGTGTAGAGGTCGGGCAGGCCGAAGACGTGGCCGTTCTCGTGGGGGAGGACGCGGTAGCCGGTCTGCGAGTAGGAGCCGGAGCCGTCGTCCTGGCGGGAGTAGACGAAGGAGGCGTTGGAGACGGGGACGCCGTCCGCGACCGGGGCCTCCGTGTTGCCGGCGAAGGTCACCGACAGGACGGTGTCGAGGGCGGAGGGGCCCGCGTTCGGGGTGACCAGGACGTTCAGGAGGTCGTACTGGCGGAAGTCCACGGTCGGGTCCGCCGCGGCCACGATGTCCTGGACGAACTGCCGGTACCCGGGGTCGAAGGGCGCGCCGCGCTCTATGCCGTAGGACTTGAAGGGCTTGGGCATGCGGAGCCAGTGGGTGACCGGGGTTTCGGGGCGGTAGTCGAGGCGGCCGTAGGAACTGGCGGCGAACCACTCCTGGGTCTTGGGGAAGAACTCGTGGTAGCGGTCCATGGCGCTGCCCTGGCCGGGGGCGTCGGAGAAGTCGACCATCAGGGTCAGGGCGTGCACCGTGCCGGTGGAGCGGGAGTAGCCGCCGGGGGTGGGGATGCCCTCGGACATCTGGACGTCGACGGGGCCGTTGATCATGCAGGGGCCGAGTGCGGAGGTGCGGGCGAGTGAGACCGGGCCCGCCGCCGTCATGGCGCCCGGGGTGAGGTGTCCGGTACCGGCAGAGGTGCTGACCGCGAGGGTCAGGACGGTCACGGACGCGAGGGCGGCCACGCGGCGCGGGCGTATCCGACGGCTGGGCTGCATGCAGGGACCCTTCGCGCCAACGGCAGCCGCCGGTCTCCGACTGCACCCTTTCGATCACCCTGTGTCGTGTGCCGCGAGGGCGCGCGCTGGAGGAGACCGACCGTGTGTTTCTCGCTGGTAGGGGGCCGAACGGGGCGCCGAGGGGAAGCGCCGAGCGGAGATCCAAACAGAGATCCACTCGAATGTGACTCAGGTCACATCGAAACAATCGCGGAGGTGGAAATAACCGGGGAGCGTCTCCCCGTTTAGCCATGTGTCCGAGTGAAACGGGGAGTCCCTCCCCGGATCGCCCTCAACAAGCCAAGGAGCAAGCCGTGACGACCGCGACCCCCGTACAGCGAAAGGTGACCCGGCCGCGCGCCGACGCTTTGCGCAACCGGGAGCGGATCGTCACCGCCGCCCGCGAGATGTTCGTCGAGTTCGGCCCCGATGTGCCGCTCGACGAGATCGCCCGCCGGGCCGGCGTCGGCAACGCCACGCTCTACCGCAACTTCCCCGACCGCGACGCCCTCGTCCGCGAGGTCGTGGTCTCGGTCATGGACCGTACGTCGGAGGCCGCCGAGCAGGCGCTCACCGAGACCGGCGACGCCTTCGCCGCTCTGGAGCGCTTCGTACACGTCTCCGCCGACGAGCGGATCAGCGCACTGTGCCCGATGATCTCCAGCACGTTCGACCAGTTCCACCCGGACCTGGAAGCCGCGCGGGAGCGGGTCGAGCAGCTCATCGACGAGGTCATGGACCGGGCCAGGCGGTCCGGGCAGCTCCGCCCCGATGTGGGTGTCGGTGACGTGATGGTCGCCGTGGCCCAGCTCAGCAGGCCGCCGGCCGGCACCGGTTGCCTCAGCGCCGACCGCTTCGTACACCGACACCTGCAGTTGTTCCTGGACGGACTGCGGGCCCCGGCCCGCTCGGTCCTGCCCGGCACGGCCGCGACGATGGAGGATCTCCGGCAGCCCTGACCGATTAGTTAGGCGCTTCACGCCCGTCTCATCACCAACAAGCTTCCGGCTCTCGTCGCTGTGGCAACCGATCAACGGTGACCAGTCGTCCTGTCGACGAGCCGTCCCCGATCACGTCCTTCTTCCGTATTTTTCCGTCACGAAGTCCCGAAGTGGGTACCACCATGTCTGAAACAGCTCGAAGCGCCCCAGGCGCTCTCGACAAGGCCTCCGAGGCCGCCGAGCACGAAGCCCATTCCAACCGCTGGAAGGCGCTCGCGTTCATCGCGCTGGCCCAGCTGATGGTCGTGCTGGACGCGACCATCGTGAACATCGCCCTGCCGTCCGCCCAGACGGACCTGGGCATCTCCGACGGCAACCGGCAGTGGGTCGTCACGGCCTACGCCCTCGCCTTCGGTGGACTCCTCCTCTTCGGCGGCCGTATAGCCGACCTGTGGGGGCGCAAGCGCGCCTTCGTCGTCGGTCTGACCGGCTTCGCCGCCGCGTCCGCGCTCGGCGGTGTCGCCACCACCGGCGCGATGATGTTCGGCGCCCGGGCCCTCCAGGGCGCCTTCGGCGCACTGCTCGCGCCCGCCGCGCTCTCCCTGCTCGCCGTGATGTTCACGGACGCCAAGGAGCGCGCCAAGGCGTTCGGCATCTACGGCGCGATCGCCGGTGGCGGCGGCGCCGTCGGCTTCATCCTCGGCGGTGTGCTGACCGAGTACCTGGACTGGCGCTGGACGTTCTTCGTGAACATCCCGTTCGCGATCGTCGCCGCGCTCGGCGCGTACTTCGTCATCCGTGAGCCGGAGGGCGGCCGCAACCGCAACCCGCTCGACATCCCGGGTGTCCTGCTCTCCACCCTCGGCCTGGTCTCGCTCGTCTACGGCTTCACCCGCGCCGAGTCCAACGGCTGGGGCGACTCCTCCACCGTCGCGCTGTTCATCGCGTCCGCGGTCCTGCTGGTCTCGTTCGTCGTCGTCGAGGCGAAGGTCAAGGCCCCGCTGCTGCCGCTGCGCGTGGTCACCGACCGCAACCGCGGCGGTATCTACCTCTCGCTCGGCATCGCCATCATCGCGATGTTCGGCACGTTCCTCTTCCTCACCTACTACCTCCAGGTCGTGAAGGGCTTCACGCCGATCAAGACCGGCTTCGCCTTCATGCCGATGATCGTCGGCATGATGGTCGGATCCACCCAGATCGGCACCCGGCTGATGACCCGCCTGCCGGCGCGTCTCCTGATGGGCCCCGGCTTCCTGGTCGCCGCGGTCGGCATGCTCCTGATGACGCAGCTGGAGATCGGCTCGGCGTACGCCTCGATCATCCTGCCCGCGATGATGCTGCTCGGTCTCGGCATGGGTACGGCGTTCATGCCGGCCATGTCCCTGGCCACCCTGGGCGTCGAGCCCCGGGACGCGGGTGTCGCCTCCGCGATGGTCAACACCTCGCAGCAGGTGGGCGGCGCGATCGGTACGGCCCTGCTGAACACGATCGCCGCGTCCGCGACGACCGCGTACATCAAGGACCACATCGCCGGCGCCGGGACCTCCAAGACCCAGCAGCAGCTCGTCGCGCTGCAGGGCCAGGTGCACGGCTACACCAACGCCATCTGGTTCGCCGTCGGCATGCTGGTCGCGGCCGCGGTGATCGTCTCGGTCCTCGTCAACGCAGGCAAGCAGGGTTCCGACCCGGTCGCCTCCGGTGACGGTGTCGAGGAGGAGTTCAAGATCCCGGTCGTCGCCCACTGACGACGCCCGGCCCGGTCGTACCCCCTTCGCACCATCCGTACGTACGGGGAAGGGGACGCCCCGTGCGTACGACTCCCAGGAACTGCCCTGGTTCTCCGCTGAGTTGAGCGGCTCAGCGGAGCCAGGGCAGGTCCGCACCCGCTTCGTTCGGCTGAAGTCCCTCGGTGACGATCTCCATGATCTCGCCGAGGGACTTCTGCTGTTGTGGGGTCAGCCGCTCGAACAACGCCTGCCGTACGGCGGCCACATGGCCCGGCGCGGTGCGGCGGAGCACGCCGTAGCCCTCGTCGGTCAGCACCGCGAACTGGCCGCGCTTGTCCGAGGGGCAGTCCTCGCGGCGCACCCACCCGTTCTTCTCCAGGCGCGCGATCGCGTGCGAGAGACGCGAGCGGGTGATCTTCGCGTTCATGGCCAGCTCGGTCATCCGCAGCCGGCGGCGCGGGGCCTCGGCGAGCTGGACGAGCAGGCCGTAGTAGATGTGCGGCATGCCCGCGTCGCGCTGGAGCTGGCGGTCCAGATGGTCCTCCAGGAGGGTGCTGGCGTGCATGTAGAAACGCCAGACACGCTGCTCCTCGGCGGTGAGCCAGCGGGGTTCGTCGGAGGGTGCCGCTGCGTCAGCGAGTGCGGGTGCCGTGTTCATGCACTCCACTGTACGAGAGCTCTCCTTGAAGGTTAAACAAACGGGGCGTAAGCTCTGACGTAGGAAGTTTGAGAGTTCAAGCACAAGAGATCCAGCGCAGAGCCCGACCCTGGGGAGTGACCGTCATGTCCACCGCCGCACCGGAGCGCATGCCCGCCCTCTATCTCAGCCACGGCGCGCCGCCCCTCGCGGACGACCCGATCTGGCCCGGCGAACTCGCCGCCTGGTCCGCCGGCCTCCCCCGCCCCAAGGCGATCCTCATGGTCTCCGCCCACTGGGAGGAGGCCCCCCTCGCCCTCGGCGCCACCGACCCGGTCCCCCTGGTCTACGACTTCTGGGGCTTCCCCGACCACTACTACCAGGTCCGCTACGACGCCCCGGGCGCCCCCGAACTCGCCGAGTCCGTACGGAAGTTGCTGCGCGCCCCGGGCATCCCCGTGCAGGACGTCCCGGACCGCGGCCTCGACCACGGGGCGTACGTCCCGCTCGTCGAGATGTTCCCGGCCGCCGACATCCCGGTCCTCCAGGTGTCGATGCCGACCCTCGACCCGGCGAAGCTGATGGACATCGGACGCAAGCTCGCCCCTCTGCGCGACGAGGGCGTCCTGATCGTCGGCTCCGGCTTCTTCACCCACAACCTCGCCGCGCTGCGCCACACCGGCGGGGGAGTGCCCACCTGGTCCTCCGAGTTCGACGACTGGGGCCGGCGCGCGCTGGAGTCCCGCGACTGGGACGGCCTGCTGGACTTCCTCCACAAGGCCCCGGCCGGGCGCTACGCCCATCCGCGCACCGAGCACTTCGCCCCGCTGTTCGTCGCCATGGGCGCGGCGGAGGCGGGCGGCGAGCTGGACACGCGGGAGTCCGTGAACCCGTCCGTGATCGACGGGTTCTGGATGGGGATGGCGAAGCGGTCGGTGCAGTTCGGCTGACGCTCTTACAGGTCCTTCTCGTACCAGGCGACATCCCAGTAACGGCCGAACTTGCGGCCCACCTCCCGGTGGGTGCCGATGTACCGGAACCCGAAGCGTTCATGCAGCCGCGTGGACGCTTCGTTGGGCTGTGCGATGCCCGCGTACGCCCGATGCACGTCCTCGTCCGCCAGGGCCTCGAACAGGGCCTTGTAGAGCAGCGTGCCGATGCCGCGGCCGCCCGCCTCCGGGGCGAGGTAGACCGTGACCTCGACCGAGGTCGAATAGGCGGGCTTCACCCGGTAAGGGCTGGATGTGGCGTAGCCGAGGATTCGCTGTGAGTTCGCTTGGAGTGCCCCGTCCGTGGCAACCATCAGGCGGTATGGCCCGTCTTCAGGGTGGGAGAGCAGCCAAGGGCGGCGCTCCTCCGGAGAGAAGGCGGCGGTGTCAAAGGTGATCGGCGTCTCGCGTACGTAGTGGTTGTAGATGTCCGTGAGGTAGTCGAGGTCACTCTCGACTCCTGGCCTGACCTGCACCTCTGTACGTTCCGACGACATCGTTACCCCCTCGTGGCCGGACAGGGTACTGCAAGATCAGAAAAATAGGGGAGCGGGTTGGGAATTCTGTCCGGATTCCAGTCGTTGTTTCCATCAGATGCAGGGCACACGAGAAGAGTGCCAAGGCATCAGACGAACACCTGCTGACCCTCCCCCAGTGCCAAAGGGCCTGGGGGGACCCCCATTCGCAAGGGAGCACGCATGGCAACCCGTGCCGTCGCCCGTCGTAAGTCCGCCTCCGGCGAGACCTCCGGCGTGGCGCGCAGTGTTCGCGCCCATGGCGGCGAGATCGCCGACCGCGACCTGGTCGGCATGTATCTCGACGAAATCGCGCGCACACCGCTGCTCGACGCCGCCAAGGAAGTCGAGCTTTCGCAGACCATCGAAGCGGGCGTGTTCGCGCGCCAGGTCCTTGAGGGCGAGGAGAAGTCCCAGGCGGACGCCTCCCGCGCAGAGCTTGAGGCCCTGGTCGCCGAAGGGGAGCGTGCCAAGGACGTCTTCATCCGTTCCAACCTCCGCCTGGTCGTGGCCGTGGCCCGCCGTTACCCCCGTAGCGGCCTTCCCCTGCTCGACCTGATCCAGGAGGGCAACGCGGGCCTGGTGCGCGCGGTCGAGAAGTTCGACTACCGCAAGGGCTTCAAGTTCTCGACGTACGCGACCTGGTGGATCCGCCAGGCCATCACCCGCTCCATCGCCGACCAGTCCCGGACCATCCGCCTGCCCGTCCACCTTGTGGAGGAGCTGGGCCGGATCCGCCGGGTGCAGCGCGAGTTCAACCGCAAGAACGGGCGGGAGCCCGAGCACGCGGAGATCGCCGCCGAGCTGGAGTCGACCCCGGAGCGCGTGACGAACGTCCTGGACTGGGCCCGTGACCCGGTCTCGCTGAACATGTCGGTGGACGACGACGGAGACACCCAGTTCGGCGACCTCCTGGAGGACACCTCCGCGGTCTCGCCCGAGCAGTCCGTCATGACCCTGCTGCGCAGCGAGGAACTGGACGACCTGATCGGCCGCCTCGACCAGCGCACGGCCTCCATCATCAAGATGCGGTACGGCATGGAGGACGGCCGGGAGCGCACGCTCACCGAGGTCGGCAAGGAGCACGGACTGACGCGCGAGCGCATCCGCCAGATCGAGAAGCACGCACTGCTGGAACTGAAGAAGCTGGCCAGCCAGACCGGCTTCGACGCGGCGGCGTAAGCGGCCGTGAGCGCGGCGGGAGCTGCGCCGGGGCGTGAGCCCCCGGCCTCCGGCCCGGTGGACGCGGGGGCGCGTACGAATGAGGTGCGCGCCGCGCCGCGTACGCCTGGTGGCGGGAGACCGCGCGAACATGGCTGTGTAACGCCGCTTCAAGCTGCTGGGCCTTGGGAACAAGACTTCCGAGCCCAGGAGTTCGGATCCGGGGCCATGCCCCGAGACCCCCTGAGCCAAGTCCCGACGCACCACCCCCCCCGGCGCCGGGACTCTCCCGAACCGGGCTTCGGCGCCTACCCCCCAGGCGTCGGGGCCCGGTTCTTTTCGTGGGCCGGTTGTCTCCGGGGTGCGGGCATGCGGGGTGGATTCGGTGCGGGCGCGCGGACGGGTGTGACGCGGGCGCGCGGGACGGGTGTGACGCGGGCACGCTGGGACGGCGGGGCACCCCGTACCTGAACCCCGGGGTGGCCCGCCGAATGGCAGATTGTGCCACAGAGGCATAGCCTGCCGATGTGAGCAGCCCCACTCCAGCACCAGATTCCACCCCCGCACCGGATTCCCGCCCCGCCTCCCCCTCCGCACCGCTCTCGCTGACCGAGCGGCGCAAGGCCGAGACCCGGATGGACATCGCACGGGCGGCGGCCGGACTCTTCGTGAAACACGGGTTGCGCGGCACCCGCGCCGAGGACATCGCCCAGAGCGCCGGGATCGCACCCCGCACCTTCTACCGCTACTTCGCCACCAAGGAAGAGGCCGTCGCCCCGCTCTACGCGGCCGGCGCCCAGCGCTGGGCGGAGGCGGTCCGCGCGGCCCCGGCGGCACTGTCGGTGCCGGAGGCCCTGGAACACGGGGTCCGCCACACGCTGACCCCCGGGGTGGGCGTCTCCATCAACTCCTGGACCTGGGTCCGCACCCTGATCGGCATGGCCGAATCCAGCCCCGCCCTGCGCCGGGTGTGGGCGGAGGTCTGCCAGGCCTCGGAACGCACCCTGGGCGAGATCCTCGTGGAACGCGTCACCAAGGGTGACGACACCCTCGCTGGCCCGGTTCCGTCCGTGACCTCCCCCGAACTGCGCTTCGCCGCCGCCGTGGCGAGTGCCGCCGTACGCACGGCTGTTGAGGGCTGGGCGTCCGGGGAGGCGCACGGGGGCGGGGTGGCGGGACCGGCGGAACCGGCGCTGCGGAATCTGCGGGCGTTGCGGGACTTTCCCTGGGGGGAGTTGGGGATGGCGTGAGGTGCACGGGCCGCCTTGGGGTGCGGCCCCGAGGTCGGAGGGGCTCACGCACCCCGAGGCTCACCCCTGCTGTCCGCCCCCGCCCCCCGCCCGACTCAACCGTTCCCCCAACTCCCGTACGCACCGCACCAGTTCCTCCGGCTCCTGCACCGTGAACTCGCACCCCAGCATAGCCAGCCGTACGGCCAGCCAGTCCACCGCGTCGCCGGTCGTGGCGCGCAGGCGGCAGCTGTGTTCGTCGAGCGGTTCCGGGGTGCCGAGCCAGGACGGGATACGGGTCGCGACGACGTCGGCGGGGGCGGCGAAGGTGACGGCGTACTCGTAGGTCTCCTGACGCCGGTGCATCGACTGCCGTAGGTACTCCGCCGCACTTCCGGTGGGCAGCTCGCGCGGGGTGAAGCGTGCCCCGGTGGCGAAGGGTTGGCTCACCCGGTCGACCCGGAACGTCCGCCAGTCCTCGCGGTCGAGGTCGTAGGCGACGAGGTACCAGCGCTGCCCGGTCGAGACGAGGCGGTACGGCTCCGTCAGGCGGCGGGACTCGGTGCCGTCCTTGGCGCGGTAGGCGAAGCGCAGCCGCTCCTGCCCGGCGACCGTCGAGGCCATCACGGTCAGCGTCTCGGGGGCGATGCTCGCGCCGTCGCCACTGGTCAGCGGGGTCGTGGCGGCCTGGAGTGTGGCGACCCGGTGCCGTAGGCGCGAAGGCAGTACCTGTTCAAGTTTGGCCAGTGCCCGTACGGACGCCTCGTCCACGCCCTCCAGCGCGTGGCCGGCGCCCGCGCGCAGGCCGACCGCGATCGCCACCGCCTCCTCGTCGTCCAGTACCAGCGGAGGCATCGCCTTGCCCGCGACGAGCCGGTAGCCGCCGTCGGAGCCGAGCGTCGCCTGCACGGGGTAGCCGAGTTCGCGGAGCCGGTCGATGTCCCGCCGGACCGTGCGCCGGGACACCCCGAGCCGCTCGGACAACTCGCCGCCGGGCCACTCGCGGGGCGTCTGCAGGAGGGAGAGGAGCTGGAGGAGCCGGGCCGGGGTGTCCGTCGTCATGAGCTCTCCGTCGTTGTCATGGGGTCGTCGTCATGGATTCGAGGATGCCGTAGAACTAGGACACGATCTGGCCTAATGGGGTCGTAGCTTCTAGCCATGACCTCCACCGAAACCCTTGTGGACAGCCCGACTCCCGCGGTCCCCGTGGCCGCCGCGGGCGACCGTCGTCGCTGGTTCGCCCTCGCGATCGTGATGACCGCGGCCTTCATGGACCTCGTCGACGTCACGATCGTCAATGTCGCGATCCCGTCGATCCAGCGGGACGCGGGCGCCACCTTCAGCCAGATCCAGTGGATAACGGCCGGTTACGCGCTCGCCTTCGCCGCCGGGCTGATCACCGGCGGGCGGCTCGGTGACATCCACGGCCGCAAGCGGCTGTTCCTCGTCGGGATCGGCGGCTTCACGCTCGCGTCGGCCCTGTGCGGCTTCGCCGCGAACCCGGAGATGCTGGTCGCCTCGCGCATCCTGCAGGGCGGGATGGCGGCGATGATGGTGCCGCAGGTGCTGTCGATCGTGCACGCCACCTTCCCGGCGCACGAGCGGGGCAAGGTGTTCGGGCTGTTCGGCGCGATCGTCGGCCTGGGCGCGGTCTCCGGTCCGCTGCTCGGCGCCCTGCTCACCGAGTGGAACCTCTTCGGCCTCGAATGGCGCCCGATCTTCCTGATCAACCTGCCGGTCGGTATCGCGGGCCTGATCCTGGGCCGTCGTTTCATCACCGAGTCCAAGGCTCCGCGCGCGCTGAAGCTGGACCTCGTCGGCGTCGCCCTGGTCACCCTCGGCCTGCTGATGCTGCTCTATCCCCTCACCCGGGGCGACGAACTGGGCTGGCCCGCCTGGGGGTTCGTGTCGATGTCCGGCTCGATCGGGGTCTTCGTCGCGCTGGTGGCGTACGAGAAGCGGAAGGCGGCGCGGGACGGTTCGCCGCTCGTCGAGCTGTCGCTGTTCGAGGTGAAGAGCTTCGCGGCCGGTATCGCCGTGCAGACGGTCTTCGGCATCGGACTCGGCATCTTCTTCCTCGTCTGGACGCTGTACATGCAGATCGGGCTGGGCTGGAGCCCGCTGCGGGCCGGGCTGACCGGCGTACCGTTCTCGATCGCCGTCTCCGTGGCGGCCGGGATGTCCGTGCAGAAACTGGTGCCGCGCCTCGGCGGACGCAATGTGCTCCAGGCCGGCGCGCTGGTGATGGTGGTGGGCGTGCTGCTCTACCTCTGGGAGTCCGACCGGTACGAACTGGCCATCGCCTCCTGGCAGATGGCGCTGCCGCTCGTCGTGATGGGCGCCGGCATGGGTCTGATCTTCGCCCCGCTGACCGACACGATCCTCTCCGAGGTGCCGCGCGAGCACGCGGGTTCGGCGTCCGGACTCATCAACACCGTTCAGCAGATGGGCAACGCGCTGGGGCTCGGGCTGGTGTCGGTGGTCTTCTTCGGCACGATCGGCGACCGGCTGACCCCGGCCCAGGTG
The DNA here is from genome assembly GCF_042721125.1 of Streptomyces sp. NPDC058469. Lineage (NCBI taxonomy): Bacteria > Bacillati > Actinomycetota > Actinomycetes > Kitasatosporales > Streptomycetaceae > Streptomyces > Streptomyces sp. NPDC058469. The sequence continues at coordinate 5,280 of NZ_JBHXME010000180.1, read as the reverse complement.
GGCCCGGCCTTCGTGAACGCCTTCCAGAACGCGCTGGGTTGGGTGGCCGGGGTGATGGGCGTGATCTTCCTGCTGATGTTCGCGCTGCCGGGGCGGGGGGCCGGGCAGGTGGCGGCGCAGGCGGCGGCGCAGGCGGCCAAGGAGGTTGAGCCGAGCGGGAGTTGACGCGGTTCGGCACCGCAGGAGTGCGCCCCGCCCCGAGGCAGTACGGGGGCGGGGCGCTCGACGCAAACCGTCGGACGATGGCGTACGCCGGTGTGCGGGGGGAGGCGTACGCGGGGTGGTCCGGCGGGTGGTCCGGCGGCGTACTGCGGACCGAACGCCGTACTACGTACCTGAATGATCGGTTCTGTGGGGAACACGCCGACTTCGGGTGTCTCGGGCGCCCAACTCTCCTGCGCCGCAAGAAAACTGACAGGCCGTGAGTTGAAGGCGGGACGGGCGGGCCGGGCGCGCGTGAGGGGGGGTGTGGGCGCGGCGCCGAGGGCAGTGTCCTTATTCATTAGTCGACCTTTACGATGTGCGGCGGCGAAGTATTGATTTCCGTTCAGGATTCCGTCCGCCGCCCCGGATTCGCCGCATTGTCTGCCGGCCTGAATTACCCCTCGAAAAGAAATCGCTGCGGTAGCGGCCGGTTAATCGAGCGGGCCGGAACGGTCCGCTCCGTCGGTTTTCCGGGGCGCGCTGTCGCCCGATAGGAGATTCGGTCGGGCGGGGGCGTGTTGGCCGAATCTGTTTACTCTTGATCGATGCCGGTCATGTGATAACGCTGTCACGTCACTGTGAGAGGTCGGGGCGTCTCGCTCTCGTTTGTGCAAAGGGGGCAAAAGGTTCGGGTGGGTGGGGCGTCCCGACGGCGTGTACGGAGAGGTGTGCTGTCGGTGACAACCCCCGCTGCCGGGGTTTTCGCGCGACTATCCGCCACTGGGGCCTCGTTGTCGGCGGGCGGGGAGTGACCCAAACGGCATCGGTGGTGTTTACTGGGCACCGGTCTGATCCCTGGTGGGCCCGGACCATTCCGGGAGGTCCTGGGGGTGGTGCCCCGGGGCCTCTCGTTTTTTGCCGCCGGTTCGTTCGGCCGCCATATGCCGGCCACCCGGGAAGAGTGCCGTAGCACCTCCGGAGGGGCGGGCGGATAACCGGGACTGCCCCGATCGGCAATTGCCTAAAGGTGGCTGATTTCCCGTACCAATTACTCGTGATCTTCTGTAATAAAGCCCCATGATCAGGGGTTTCGAGCATGATCAACATTCTGTGCGGGCGCCCTCGAAAACATGACTGGCTCCTCACTCGCGGCGAGGGGTACCGTTTCTCTCGCGCCGTTTCCACCCGCCCGGCCCACACCAGTCGGGCGGTGCCGCACCTCCCGGAACGCTCCGGGCCCACCACCCGGAATCTCGCTGACCAGCGGGATTCCCAAGCGTGAACACACAAGGATCGGACTCGATGCGTACCGTCAACGACGACGGCGTATTCCCGCCGCCGTGCCGCCACCCCCGCGGCGCCCTACTCGTGCCCCCTCGTCACCATCGCCCACCCCAGGGCGTGTACGCCGGTGCGCGCGCCACCACGGCCGTCGGCGCGGGGGAGTGAGCGTGCCCCCGGCCGTGGACCCCAACCGCCCGACCGACCTTCTCCTGGACCACGAGAAAAAGCCTGAGGGGAGCTTCCTGCGGCGCCTGTCGGCCGACGACTGGCGCTTTCTGTTGCAGGACGATCTGCGCGGCCGCAGCTTCGCCCAGGACGAGTACCTGCCGATGGGGCGGGACGACCGGAACGTGTACGTCATCTGGGACGGCGTCGTACGACAGGACCGCTTCCCGCTCGGCGACTGGGACGGCGCCCCCGTCGTCACGCGGTTCCGGGGCGGTGGCCAACTGGTCGGCGAGGCCAAGCTCATCAGCCCCGACTCCGCCGTCCGCACCCGGTGCCTGACCAGGACCGTGGTCATCCCCTGCCGCGCGCGCCGCTTCAACGTCCTGCTGGGCAGCAGGCCCAAGGTCAAGCTCGCGCTCCTGCGCAGCCTTGAGGACCGCAACCGCACCGACGAACTCGTCTACACCCTGACCACCCGGCCGCCCCTGGAGCGCACCAGCAGACTGCTGGCGCATCTCGCCGACACCGCGGGCTCCCCCGACCCCCGGAGGGGCTCCACCACCATCACCGGCCCGGGCCAGAAGGACATCGCGGCCGCCCTCCAACTCGCCGTCTCCACCACGGAGAACGCGCTCCGGACCCTGCGCTACCACGGGATCGTCGAGGCCCGGTACCGCAAGTTCCTCGTCCACGACGTCGACGCGCTGCGCCACCTCGCCGCCGCGGCCTGACCCCGCCCGGCGCACCGTTCCCCTCCCCGCTCCCCTCCCCTCCCCTCCCCGCTCCCGCTCCATCCCCGAACGGATCACCGCATGATGACCAGCGCCCTCCTGGTGCCCGCCGCCGCCCTCCTCGGGTCTCTCCTCACCGCGCTGTCCTACCGGCACCAGAGACAACTCTTCGCCTGGACGCGGAAGATTCGCCGCAAGGACGAGACGAACACCGACTTCGACAAGCCGGCCGAGTGGCTCGGCGACCTCTACAAGGCCCAGTGCGGCCTCACCCGCAAGCCCTGCGTCGCCGACGACTTCGCGGAGATCTCCCGGACCGGCAACATGATCGAGGGAATAGCCGACAACACCGAGGCCGTCCGGCTCGAACTGACGAAGGCCGTCGAGTGTGTGAAGGACTATGTCGCCACCGCCCTGCCCGAGCCCGACCCGGCGGCCGTGCGTGTCGGTGTCCAGGAGCACCACGCCCAGCTCGTCCAGGCCATGCGGCAGGAAGCCGCCCGGGGCGAACTGGTGCGCGCCATCCTCGCCGCCGAGAAGAAGATCAAGGACCTGCGCCACAGCTGACAGCGCACCGCGAGGCACCCTCGAAAAGATCCCTCTGCCCGTTCATGTCCACCTCATGCCCGAACCTGTTTACTTTCCGGAAATCCGGGCGTAGCCTCCGAGCGAATCCACAAGTTCGGGCACAGGTCGGAGGCGAACGGACATGTACGCACCGGAGCGGCAGCAGGAGATCCTCCGGCTGGCCCGTGACGGCGGCCGGGTGGACGTGGTGTCGCTGGCCGAGGAGTTCCAGGTCACGGCGGAGACGATCCGCCGGGATCTGAAGGCCCTCGACCGCGCGGGACTCGTCCGCCGGGTGCACGGCGGTGCCATACCCGCCGGGCGGCTCGACTTCGAGCCGGACCTCGCCGAGCGCGAGTCGACGGCGGCCGACGAGAAGGACCGCATCGCCAAGGCGGCTCTCGCCGAGCTGCCGACGCAGGGCACGGTGATCCTCGACGCCGGTACGACGGTGGCCCGCCTCGCGGGCATCATCCCGCTGGAGGCCGAGCTCACCGTCGTCACGCACTCGCTGCCCATCGCGGCCCGCCTCGCGGACCACCCGGGCATGCAGCTCCACCTCGTCGGGGGACGCGTGCGGCACCGTACGCGCGCCGCCGTCGATGCCTGGGCGCTGCGGGCGTACAGCGAGATCCGCGCCGACGTCGTGTTCGTCGCGGCCAACGGCTTCTCCGCCGAGCACGGCCTGACCACCCCCGACCTCGCCGAGGCCGCGGTCAAGCGCGCGGCGATCGCCGCCGCCCGCCGTGTGGTGCTGCTCGCCGACTCCGCCAAGCACGGCCAGGAGCACTTCGCCCGCTTCGGCTCCCTGAGCGATGTGGACCTCCTGATCTCCGACATCGGGCTGAGCCCGGAAGACGCCACCGCCATGGAGCGCGGCGGCATGGAAGTAGTGCGCGCATGATCCTCACGGTCACCCCGAACCCGTCCCTCGACCGCACTTATGAGGTCCCCTCGCTCGACCGCGGCGAGGTCATACGGGCCACCGGCGAGCGCATGGACCCGGGCGGCAAGGGCGTCAACGTCTCCCGCGCGGTCGCCGCCGCGGGGCGCCGTACCGTCGCCGTCCTACCGCTCGGCGGCGCTCCTGGCGCGCTGGTCGCGGACCTGCTGGACGCGCAGGGCATCGAGGTCGCGCCGGTCCCGGTCGCCGGGGCCACCCGCTCGAACATCGCCCTCGCCGAGGCGGACGGCGTCCTCACGAAGATCAACGCACCCGGCCCCGAACTGACCGCCGCCGAACAGGAGTTGCTCCTGGAGACCGTCCGGCAGCAGTCCCGCGACGCCGACTGGATCGCCTGCTGCGGCAGCCTCCCGCGCGGCCTCGCGCCGTCCTGGTACGCCGAGTTGGTCGCCCGCGCCCACGCCGTCGGCGTCCGCATCGCCCTGGACACCTCCGGCCCCGCGCTCATCGAGGCCCTGCGCGAACGCCCCGACGTCGTCAAGCCCAACGCCGAGGAACTCGCGGAGGCCGTCTCCCGCCCCCTCGCCACCGTCGGCGACGCGGTCAAAGCGGCCGAAGAACTAAGGGAGTTGGGCGCCGGCGCCGTACTCGCCAGCCTGGGCGCGGACGGGCAGTTGCTGGTGGACGCCTCCGGTGCCTGGTACGGCAGCGCGCGCGTCGACGTCGTACGCAGCAATGTCGGTGCGGGGGACTCCTCGCTGGCCGGCTTCCTGATCGCCGGCGGCAGCGGCCCGGAGGCCCTGGCCTCGGCGGTCGCCCACGGCGCGGCGGCCGTCCAGCTCCCCGGCAGCGTGATGCCCACCCCGGCCGACCTGGACCCGGCCGCGGTGACGGTCACGGCGGACGTCCCGGTGGACCGCGTCCTGACGGAGCCCGTGTCATGACGTACCTCGTACCGATCGCATCACCCACGGGACCGGCCATGAAGCGGCGGAACGCCCCGTTACCCGCCGCGGCCGAAGGGAGGCGGGGCATCCCGAGCCGCCCTGTCGCCCGGTGGAGGCGGAGTTTCCCCGGCCCCGCCTCCACCACCTCCACTCCCCGCGACATATCCCGCTTCACCCCAGTCCCCACCCCCGCCCACGGCAGTCCCCGGGCGATACGCGTGCGAAGGAGCCCGCGATGAGCGAGATGATCACCGCGGACCTGGTCGATCTCGACCTGTCCGCCGATACCAAAGAGGCGGCGGCACGTGCCCTCGCCGAGCGCATGGTCGCCCAGGGCCGGGTCACCGACCTCGACGGCTTCCTCGCCGACGTGGCCGCCCGCGAGGCGCAGATGCCGACCGGCCTGGACGGCGGCATCGGCATCCCGCACTGCCGCAGCGAGTACGTCACCGAGCCGTCGCTCGCCTTCGGGCGCAGCGCCGGCTCAACCCGCAGCAGCAGGAGTGCGTCACGCTCCGCTTCCTCCAGGGTCTCT
>NZ_JBHXME010000179.1:0-22772 GCF_042721125.1 Streptomyces sp. NPDC058469 | reverse complement strand
CTGCAGGGGGGACCCTGTGGGAGAGTAGGACACCGCCGAACAAATATTGCGAAAACCCCCGTACCGTTAATCCGGTACGGGGGTTTTCTGCGTTTCGGTTACCGTGGCTGACATGAACTACAAGATCCGTTCGATACGCGCCGACGAGTGGGCCGCGGCGAAGGAGCTGCGGCTCGTTGCCCTGCAGGATCCCGTCGCGCATCTCGCTTTCCTGGAGACCTACGACGCGGCGCTGGCCCGGCCGGACTCCTTCTATCAGGAGCGGGCCGTAGGGGCCGCCGAAGGCGCCGATGGGGCTCAGCAGATCATTGCCGAGGGGCCGGACGGGGAGTGGGTCGGGACGGTGACCGTGCTGCTTGAGGAGGCCGGGACGGTCGACTGGGCCGGCTTTGCGGTCGAGCGGAAGCAGGGGCACCTCGTCGGGGTGTTCGTGCGGCCGGAGGTCCGGGGCATCGGGCTGACCGAGGTGCTCTTCGACGCGGCCCTGGAGTGGGCCTGGGGGCGCGGGGTCGAGCGGGTGCGGCTCATCGTGCACGAGGACAACGAGCGGGCCCGGCGGTTCTACGGCAAGGTCGGCTTCGTCCCCACGGGCGTCACCGTGCCGTTGGGCGGGAACCCGGACGAGCGTGAGCTGGAGATGGTGGTCGAGCGGCCGTAGCCGTAGCCGCCGTAAGTCCGCTTGCTAGACCGGTAGTTCGTGGTGGGGCCAGCGGGCTCTGGCCTGTTCTCTGGAGCGGAGGAGGGCCAGGGTCGGCAGGCCTCGGTCCGCTCCTGTGGCGAGGAGTTCCGGGAGTTGGGGGAGCGGGGCCACGGCGGCTACGTCGTCCAGGACAAGCGTCATTGGTGGGTCGAGGCGACCGGCCGATGACCGTTCGGCCATGTGCCGGCCGCGCTCGACCACGCTTGATGCGAGGGCGGTGAGGAGAGGCATCGCGCCCGGGTTCGTACGGGGGTCCTCGATGGATTCACCGACCAGATAAAGCGTGCCCCCTTCGTTGGCGAAGGAATCCAAGGAGAGGGCGTCAGTTCGGTTGGGTGTGCAGGCTTCGCGGATGTTGACCGTGAAGAGGGAGGAGAGCGCGCGGCTCGTCAACTCCTGGGCGATGTCCCGGCGTTCGGGGTGGGACGTGAGTGCGGCTTCGAGTTCGCCCGCTGCGCCGGGGGCTGCCTTGGGGTTGGTGCGGAGGATTCGTACCGCGTCCTGGATCTGGGTGCCCTGGGACCAGCGGTGGACGTGGCGGATGGTGCGGCCGTCGATCGCGGCGGCGTGCAGGTAGCTGCGGAGGAGCGTTTCGGCTGTGTCTGCTACCGCCTGGTCGATCTTTGCGGTGGGTCTTACCGGGGCGAGGAGGGCGGTGGCTCTTTTTACCGCTGTTTGTTTGTCCTCGCAGGCTGTGGTGGGGGACCAGTGGAGGCGGGCCGGGGTGTCGCAGAGGTGGGTGGGGTCGTAGAGGAGGACCGGGCCCAGTTTGGCTCTGGCGTCTTTTGTGTCCTGCCAGACCGTCTTGTTGGACGTGACTACCAGGGTTGGGCCTTCTGCGTCCCGTACGGCTTGGGTGGCTGTTGTCTGGCGGCTTTCCGGTGTCGCCACGAAGATTTTTTCCCACCCACCGACCCGTTTGCTGCCAAACGGGGAAGCCAAGGGGTTCGGGACGCTTGCCGCCTGTTCGAGGAGTTCCGTCGGTTCGTGTCGTTGCGCCGGCTCGGGTTGGTTCCTCGGCTCTTGTCGTTCTCTCGGCTCCGGCGTCGGCTCCGTCCTCTGTACCGGTACCTCGTGAACCTCCGGCGTCTGCGCCGCCGTTGACCGCTCCGCCCTCGTCCTCGCCCGTACCGCTCGCCATCTCGCCACCGTGCCCATGGTGAAGACGGTCAGGACCAGGAGGACCATCAGCTGGCCGATGAACAGGCCCCAGAAGAGGCCGTAACCGGAGAGTTGGGTGGGTGGGGTTTCCGGCCAGGCGCCCGTGATGTCGTGGGGCTGGGCGATCAGGTGGCGCATGGCCAGGGGGGTGCGGGCGAAGGTCACGCCTGTGGGCCAGCCGCCCTTGGAGAACAGGGCGGCCAGGCCCGCGGCCGACCACACCAGCAGGGTCATGCCGAGGAGGAAGGCGAGCAGGCCGATCAACAGGCCGTCGGGGATGCCTCCTCGGCGCTCCCGTTCGTCGTTCGGTCTCATCTCACCTCACGCCACCGTGGACTCGGAGGAGCCGTCGAGATCGCTCAACTGCTGTTCCATGAAGGCCGCCGCGCGTTCCTCGGCCTCCAACTCGGCGGCGCGCAGGGCGTCGTCGGTCAGTTCTTGGTCGTGGTCGCGGGAGGACTGGGTCATCGCGCGGTCGGTGAAGACGAGCGGGCGTTCGGTCTCGGTGATCAGGTGTTTGACCACCTGGACGTTGCCGTTGACGTCCCAGACCGCGATGCCGGGGGTGAGGGTCGGGATGATCTCCACCGCCCAGCGTGGCAGTCCCAACACCCGCCCGGTTGCCCGGGCTTCGTCCGCCTTCTGGGCGTAGATCGTTCGCGTCGAGGCCATCTTCAGGATCGCCGCCGCTTCCTTCGCGGCCGCTCCGTCGACGACGTCCGACAAGTGGTGGACCACCGCCACGAACGACAGACCCAACCGTCGGCCGAACTTCAGCAGGCGCTGGAAGAGTTGGGCCACGAAGGGGCTGTTGATGATGTGCCAGGCCTCCTCGACCAGGAAGATGCGCTTCTTCCGGTCGGGGCGGATCCAGGTGTGTTCCAGCCAGACGCCGACGATCGCCATCAGGATGGGCATGGCGATGGAGTTGCGGTCGATGTGGGACAGGTCGAAGACGATGAGGGGGGCGTCGAGGTCGATGCCCACCGTCGTCGGGCCGTCGAACATGCCGCGGAGGTCACCGTCGACCAGACGGTCGATGACGAGTGCCACGTCCAGGCCCCACGCCCGTACGTCGTCTATGGCGACGTTCATCGCCTCGGCCGACTCCGGTTCGGGGTGCCGTAGTTGCTCGACGATGTCCATGAGGACCGGCTGGCGTTCGACGATCGTCTCGTTGACGTAGGCGTGCGCCACCTTCAGCGCGAAGCCGGAGCGTTCGTCGAGGCCGTGGCCCATCGCCACCTCGATGATGGTGCGGAGCAGGGCGAGTTGGCCCGTGGTGGTGATCGCGGGATCGAGGGGGTTGAGGCGGATCCCCATGTCCAGGGCGGCAGTTGGGTCCAGGCGGATGGGAGTTATTCCCAACTCCTCCGCGATCAGGTTCCATTCGCCGACCCCGTCCTCGCCCTGTGCGTCCAGGACGACCACCTGGCGGTCGCGGAAGCGCAGTTGTCGTAGGACGTACGTCTTCTCCAGGGCCGACTTGCCGTTGCCCGACTCGCCGAGCACCAGCCAGTGGGGGGCGGGGAGTTGCTGGCCGTAGAGCTGGAAGGGGTCGTAGATGTAGCCCTTGCCGGAGTAGACCTCGCGGCCGATGATGACGCCCGAGTCGCCGAGGCCGGGGGCGGCGGTCGGCAGGTAGACCGCCTGGGCCTGGCCCGTCGAGGTGCGGACCGGGAGCCGGGTGGACTCGATCTTTCCGAAGAGGAAGGACGTGAAGGCGTCGGTGAGGATGGACAGCGGATCCCGCATCTGAGCCCTACCTCCGGATGCCGGTGGCGAACGGCAGTGTGTTCACAAACGCGCGGTGGTGCTCGCGGTCGCACCACTCCAGCTTCAGATACGACTTGCCGGCGGACGCCCTTATCGTGCGCTTGTCGCGCGCGAGGGCCTCGGGGTTGCGGGAGGAGACGGTGATGTAGCCGACCAGGTTCACGCCGGCCGCGCCGCTCGCCAGGTCCTCGCCGCGCTGGTCCATGCGGCCGTGGGCGGCCACGTCACGGGGGTCGACGGTGCGGTTCATCTTGGCGGCGCGGGAGGCGTCGGCCTCGTCGTTCGTCTTCTCGGTCAGCATGCGCTCGATGGCGACCTCGGTGGGTTCGAGGTCCATCGTGACGGCGACCGTGCGGATCACGTCCGGGGTGTGGACGAGGAGGGGCGCCAGGAAGTTCACGCCGACCGGGGTCATCGGCCACTCCTTCACCCAGGCGGTGGCGTGGCACCACGGTTCGCGGGTCGACGACTCACGGGTCTTCGCCTGGAGGAACGTCGGTTCCATGGCGTCGAGTTCGGCCGGCCAGGCGTTGCGCTTCGTCATCGCCTGGAGGTGGTCGATGGAGTGGTCCGGGTCGTACATGGAGTGGATGAGCGAGGCGAGCCGGCCCTGGCCCAGCGGCTGCCGTACGCGGATGTCCGCCTCCTGCAACCGCGAGCAGATGTCGGTGAGTTCGCGTGCCATGACGACCGCGAGGCCGGCGTCGCGGTCGAGTTTGCGGCCCGCGTGGGGGCGCGAGGCGCGGGCCATCGCGTGGGCCTCGGCGGAGAGTTCGCGGTTGAAGTGCATGCAGGCGACGAGGTAGGCGCGGTGCTGCTCGCTGCTGGTGGACACCATCGACTGCAGTTGGTCGTACGACTGCTGCAGCCAGCTCAGCGACTTCTCGTCGCCGCGCTGGGCGACGTCCTTGGCGTGCGCGTCCGGGTCGGCGGGGAGGGTGCGGGCGAGCATCTGGATGCGGGTGACGAAGCCGTCGCCGTTCGCCACGTGCTTGAGGAGCGTGCCGAAGCGGTCGACGAGGGCCTCTTGGTCCTCGCTGTCGCGCAGGCCGACGCCCGGGCCCTCGATCTCGATCGCCGCGGTGACCGTACGGCGGTCGGCGTGCAGGAGTACGGCGATCTCGTCCGGGCCGAAGGGGGCGGCCAGCCAGTTGATGCGGCCGATCCCGGGCGGCGGGCCGATCTCGACCTCGCGTCCGTCGAGGTGGACGCCGGCCTCCATGACGGAGGAGCGGTACGCCGTGCCGTTGCGCAGCGTCCGCTTGTAACTGCGGTTGATCTCGAACCACTTGTAGAACGTGCGGCGCTTGTACGGCACGTAGACCGCCATCAGCGCGAGCATCGGGAAGCCCGTCAGCAGCACGATGCGCAGGGACAGGACGGGGACGAGGAGTCCGCTCATCATGCCGAGGAACGCGCCCACGATGATGAGCGCGATCTCGCCGGTCTCGCGATTCTTGCCGACGATCGCGTTCGGCCGGGCACGGCCGATGAGATATGTCCGGCGGGGCGTGATCGGATGGGACAGGTGGGACTCTGTCGTCAACGCCCTTCACCTCCCGTGCGGTTGTTGCGGGCGTTGCTGGCGTGCGGGGTGTTCGCCGGGCTCTGGCGGGGCGGGGGCGCGGCGGAGGGGACGGCTCCGCCGCCGCCGCTCGACGGGCGGCTGCTGTGGGCCGCGACGCCGCCGGAGACCGGGTTGGACGGGCGGGCGCCGCCGCCGGACGAGGACTGGCCGCCCCCGCCGTCGTTCGTGCGGGCGCTGTGGGTCTTGATGCCCTGGGCGACCATGGTCGCCGGGGAGCTGATGACCGCGGCGGCCTTGCCCTCGGCGCCCTGCATGATGCGGTTGTTGCGGCCGCCGGCGATCTCGTCGCCGAAGCCGGGGACGAAGCGGTAGATCATCGCGCTGGCGAAGATGGCGAGCAGGATGATCGCGAGGCCGGAGACGACGGCGGAGAACGAGTCCGGGCCGTCGGCGGTGGACAGGGCGCCGGCCAGGCCCAGCACGATGACGATGACCGGTTTCACCAGGATCACCGCGATCATGATGCCGGCCCAGCGGCGGACGTGGCCCCACAGGTTCTTGTCGACGAGGCCCGCGTAGACGACGGTGCCGAGGAGGGCGCCGACGTAGAGGAGGGCGGCGCGGATGACGAGCTCCAGCCAGAGGACGCCGGCGGCGAGGATCGACACCAGGGAGACCACGATCAGCATGATCGGGCCGCCGCCGATGTTGTTGCCCTTGGCGAGGGCGCCGGAGAAGTTGCCGAAGAAGGTGTCGGTCTGGTTGCCGGTGGTTTTCGCGAGGACCTCTGTGATGCCGTCCGTGGCGGAGACGACGGTGTACAGGATCAGGGGGGTGAACGCGGAGGCGATGACCGTGAGCCAGAGGAAGCCGATGGCCTCGGAGATGGCGGTGGTGAGGGGGACGCCTCGGACCGCGCGCTTCGCTACCGCGAGCAGCCACAGGAGGAGCGTGAGGATCGTGGACGCGGCGAAGACGACGGCGTACTGCTGAAGGAACCTGGGGTTCGTGAAGTCGACGTTCGCGGTTTCTTTTACGGCGTCGCTGAGTTTGTCGATGGTCCAGGAGGCGGCTTCGGCGCAGCCCTTTCCGAGGGAGGAGAGGGGGTCGAGGGTGTCGGTGACGCCGGGGTTGGTGGTGGTGGTGCTCTTCTCGTTGCCGCGCTGGCAGTACTTCTTGGCTTCGCCGACGATGAGTTTGCAGGAGTCGGCGCTCTTGGACGCCGAGGGCGACGGACTGGGGGTCGCGGCCGCGGCATGGGTGGCCAGCAGCACGAGCGACGTCTGTACGGCGGTCACGGCTCCGGCGAGCCTGAGCACGCGTTGCGGGTTACCGGGCATACGTGAACCCTCCGTACTCGTCGATGGCCTTGCTGATCTCGTCCGAGCTGGCGGCCGTGTCGTCGCCGGGTACCGGGGCGGGGCCGTCCTTCTGGGAGTCCGTGACGATCTTCCAGTCGTCGTTGGACCACTGGAGGTCGAAGGTCCAGGTCTTCCACGAGGTGGTGACGGGGTCGGTCGAGGTCTGCCCGGACATGCCGATGAGCCCCACGTACCAGACCGCGACCTTCGCGTCGCTGTCGCTGTACTGCTGGACCGTCGCGCCCACAGGGATCACGCGGGAGACGAACGTGCTGCCGGTCGGTGCGTTGCCGTTGGCGTCGAGGCCCAACTTGCTGAGGAAGTCGGCCGAGTAGGCCTGATCCATCGGACCCGTCAGTTTGCTCGCGGCACCGGACGTGTAGAGGGAGTTCACGAGCGAGTGCCGGATCTCCTTCTGGAACATGCCGGTCGAGCCCAGCGCCACGGAGTAGTTCGCCGCCGCTGACTGCACTCCTTGTTCGGTACGCGCGAACCCCGAGGGAATCCCCCCGGTCTTCGTCTGCACCGGCTTCGTCCCGCTCGCCGCCGTGGATGCCGTGTTCGGCTTCGAACCGCTCGCCGTGTTGCTGTCGTTCGACGACGAAGTGCCGTCTCCGCGGTTGGCGAAGGCGATTGCGGCGATGAGGAGGACGACGACTCCGACGACCGTCACCAGGCTTTTCGAGGAGGATGATCTGCCGCCGCGGCGGGCGCCGCCGTAGATGTCGCCGCCGGTTCCCTGGGGGAGGCGGGTGCGGGTCTGGCCGGTGCCGCCGTAACCGCCGGAGGTCTCGTGCTCGTCTCCGGGACTCATGCCGGGTACGCCCCTTCGCCGTCGTCCAGAAACATCTGGAAGTACGACGGTAGCCGTGCTGGTTCCCGCGCGGGCGCGGAGTGGTGACTCGACATCAGGGAAACGCAACCTCAGCCGGTGGGCACGACGGGCGGGTGGGGGTGGGGAGAGGGGGACGGGCCGGGCTCGGCTATACGGCCATGCCGTACACGATCGTGAAGAGGGTGCCGAGGGAGCCGATGATGAAGACGCCGGTCAGGCCGGCGACGATGAGTCCCTTGCCCTGTTCCGCGCTGAACGTGTCGCGGAGCGCCGTCGCGCCGATGCGCTGTTTGGCCGCACCCCATACGGCGATCCCGAGGCAGAGCAGGATGGCGACCGCCATCACGACCTCGATCATCACCTTCGCCTCGTTACCCAGGCTGCCGAAGGGGCCCCAGTCCGGAGCGATCCCCCCGATGATGGTGTTGATGTCTCCCTTGCCGGCCGCGAAGAGCATGTAAGTCACCGCCCCTGGTGGGTAGTTCCGCATCCCCTGCTGGTGCGCAGAGGTCAGGCATCATTGTCGCCGACAAAGGCGCCGTCGGATGTCGACTTGGCGTCATTGATTGGCGGGTTTCGTACGAATACCCCGTACGGTCACTCTGTGTATCACGGTAGGTAACGCCGGGCAACGAGGCCGGAGCGGAACCTGTGCGTGGTTTGGTCGTTAGCCCCTGATTACTGGATTCGGTTCGCCTTGATGTTCTCATGATGAACGGGCCGCGGCTGGATGCCGCGGCCCGTTCTCCCGTGCCAGGTGTGGCCCCCACGACCCACTGTGGCACGACATGTGACTGAGGATCAGTTCAGGGTGGGGGGCAGGTCACCGTCAGTTGGTGAAGGCCGCGACGCCCTCCGGGGTGCCCCAGCCGGTCGGGCCGTCGTAGCCGGTCTCGGCGGTGCAGAAGTACGCCGTCGAGCAGGTGCCGTTGTAGCCGCTCGTCACGTCGTTGAGGGACGAGGTGCCCGCGTAGTCGTAGGGGTACTGCGCCGGGTAGGTGCCGCTGGCCGGGGTGCCCGCCAGGGCGTAGACGCCCGCGATGATCGGCGCGGAGACGCTGGTGCCGCCGAAGGTGTACCAGCCGGCGGTGACGCCGTAGGAGTCGTAGACGGAGACGCCGGTGGCGGGGTCGGCGACGGCGGAGATGTCGGACTCCATGCGCTTGGTGCAGCCGGTGTCGGTCTGCCAGGTCGGCTTGGCGTCGTAGGAGGAGCAGCCGGAGCCGGTGCCCTCGGTGCTGGAGGTGCGCCAGACGGCCTCGGTCCAGCCGCGGGTGGTGGAGGAGGTGGAGAGCTTGGTGCCGCCGACGGCCGTGACGTACTGGGACGTTGCCGGGTACTCGGCGCCGTAGGCGCTGTCACCGGAGGAGACGGTGATGGCCACGCCCGCGTGCTTGTAGTACGAGGTGTCGTACGTCGTCTGCGAGGAGGACTCGGAGCCGCCGTAGGAGTTGGAGACGAACTTGGCGCCCAGGGTGACGGCCTCGTTCTCGGCGGTGCCGAGGTTGGCGTAGCTGGCGCTGGTGGCCTCGACGAGGGTGATGTTGCACAGCGGGCAGATCGCGCTCGCCATGTCGAGGTCGAGGGAGATCTCCTCGGACCAGCCGGCGTCGCTGGTGGGCAGCGAGGTGGTGGAGCCGGTCTGGCTGACCTTCTTGAAGCAGCCGTTGGCCGTCGTGCAGGCCGAGAGGCCGTAGTACGAGCGGTAGGTCGCGAGGTCGGACTCCGCGTTCGGGTCGTTGTACGCGTCGACGATCGCGATCGTCTCGCCGGAGCCGTTGGAGGCGGCGGCGGAGGTCAGACCGTAGGCGGAGCGGAGGTTGGTCGGGCTGTAGCCGGAGGGGGTCGACGCGTCGGCGGCCTTGGGGGTGATGCCGGTCTTCGCGGCCTGCATCTTCTGGAAGGCGGTGAGGCCGCCGGTGACGCGGTAGGACTTGCAGGTGAGGTCACCCGTGTGCTTGGGGGTCGCACAGGGGGTCGCGGCGTAGGTCACCGCGGTGGAGGTGGTGGCGCTCTGCGCCGCGTCGGCCTGTACGGCGGTGCCGAGGCCGGTGAACACCAGCGCGGCGGTGGCTATGGCGGCGGACCCTGTGCGGCGCCATCTACCGTGCGTGTGGGGGGAGTCGGGGGTCGTGGTACGCAAGGTGCAGCCTCCTGAGTCGGTGGAACAGGGGCAGTGCGGGTGCGTGTCGCCGGTACGGTTTCCCCGGCGCTGGGGGGCGGCCCGCGATGACGATCCCTTGTTGAGTACGCGACAACAAGAGGCTGCTGGAATCCTGACCTCCGTATTGCCGAACGGGGTCTGGGCCTTACTTTCCGATGGCTGTCCGATGGCCATCGAGTGGCTCCTGCTTGACCCAACTCACAGTGTTTCCACGGGATTTCCACTGGTCACGCAGTCGCTTAGCACATGGCGAACGGGCCGCGGCTGGTTGCCGCGGCCCGTTGCCACTTGCTCCGCCGAGGGGACCCCACGTCCCCCTGTGCCGACGGCTCCCCGTGACCCGACGGGGAGGTTCTGCGGGAGTGCGTCAGCCGGTGAAGGCGGACACGCCCTCAGGGGTGCCCCAGCCGGTCGGGCCGTCGTAGCCCGAGCCGGCGGTGCAGAAGTAACTCGTCGAGCAGGTGCCGTTGTTGCCGCTCGTCACGTCGTTCAGGGCGGAGCTGCCGGCCTTGGCGTAGGGGTACTTGGCCGGGTAGTCGCTGCTGCCGGGGGTGCCGGCGAGGGCGTAGACGCTCGCGATGATCGGGGACGAGGCGCTGGTGCCGCCGTAGGTGCCCCAGCCGGTGCCGTCGTCGCCGTAGGTGTCGTAGACCGAGACGCCGGTGGCCGGGTCGGCGACCGCGGAGACGTCGGAGATCATGCGCTTGGTGCAGCCGGTGTCGGTCTGCCAGGTGGGCTTGGCGTCGTAGGCCGAGCAGCCGGAGCCGGTGCCCTCGGTGCTGCTGGTCTTCCAGACGCTCTCGGTCCAGCCGCGGGAGGCTGAGGAGGTGGACAGCTTGGTGCCGCCCACGGCCGTCACGTACTGCGAACCGGCCGGGTACTCGGCGCCGTAGGCCTCGTCGCCCGCGCTGGCGGTGATGGCGACGCCCGGGTGCTTGTAGTACGAGGTGTCGTACGACGTGTCGGAGGAGGACTCCGAGCCGCCGTAGGAGTTCGAGACGAACTTGGCGCCCAGCTTCACGGCCTCGTTCACCGCGGTGCCCAGGTCGGCGTCGGTGGCCGACTCCGCCTCGACCAGGAGGATGTTGCAGCTCGGGCAGGTCGCGCTGACCATGTCGACGTCGAGGGACTCCTCGCCGGCCCAGCCGCTGTCGGCGGTCGGGAGGGAACTCGTCGAGCCGGTCTGGCTGACCTTCTTGAAGCAGCCGTTGGCCGTCGTGCAGGCCGAGAGGCCGTAGTACGAGCGGTAGGTCGCGAGGTCGGACTCGGCGTTCGGGTCGTCGTAGGCGTCGACGATGGCGACGGTCTCGCCGGAGCCGCTGGAGGAGGCGGCGCTCGTCAGGCCGTAGGCGGACTGGATGTCCGAGGGGCCGTAGCCGGTGGGGTCGTCGGAGGCGGCCTTCGGGGAGATGGTCTTCGCGACGACGCCCTTGAGCGCGGCCTGCTTCTCCATGAAGGCGGTGGTGCCGCTGGTGACACGGAGCGCGTTACACGCGGCGTAGCCCTTCTTCGGGGTCGCGCCGCAGCCGGCCTTCGTGTACTGCACGTGGGCCTTGGCGACCTGTGCGGCGATGGTCCTGGCACTGACCTTCTTGGTGCTCGCAGTGGTGTCGGCGGCCGCGCTCGCGTGGGCCGCGGTGCCGAGTCCGGCGATCAGGAGCGCGGCGGTCGCGGCGGCGGCGGAGCCGAGTCTGCGCCAGTTGCCGCGTATGTGGGGGGAATTGGGGAGTGACGTACGCAACGTACAGCCTCCAGAGAGAGGTGGGCAGAGGCCTGCGGGTGGGGGGTCCACCGGTGAGGTTCCCGGTGGGGGCGGCGGCCCGCGACGACCATCTCTTGTTGAGTACGTGACAACAAGAAGGGTTCCGGAATCCTGACTTCCGCGTTACTCAAGGGGGTTGGGGGATTGCTGGTCAATGGCGCCGGGATGGCGCGGCGATGGCCCGGCCTTGACTCTCTCCACGGGAACTCCACAGCGGGACGCGCGTTGACAAGCGTCACCGGGGGTGTGGCTAGCGGGGTGTGAGGCCGTTCAGCAAGTGGTGGATCAGGGCGGGGATGCCGGTGACCGCGGCCTCCGGGGTGAGGGTGCCCTGGGCTGCGAAGGAGGCTGTGCCGTGGAGGGCGGAGCCGAGGACGAGGGCGATGGTCCAGGGGGTGCCGGGGATGATCTCGCCCCGCTCCTGGGCGTCGGCGACGATCCGTACGAACTGGGTCGTCGTCCCGTCCGCGGCCGCCCGCAGCTGCTCGGAGATGTCCGCGTCGTGCTTGCGGGAGTACATGACCTCCAGCAGCTCGGCGTTCGAGACCGCGAAGTGGACGTACGCCGTGGCCAGTTCGGTGAGGCGGGCTTCGAGTGGCAGCTCGGGGCTGTCGGCGGCGTTCAGCTTCTTTGTCATGCGCTCGAAGCCGGCCAGGGCGAGGGCGTCGACGAGGGCCTGCTTGTCCTTGAAGTGGCGGCCGGGGGCGGCGTGGCTCACCCCGACGTCCCGGGCGAGTTCGCGCAGGGACAGCGCTGCCACCCCCTTCTCCAGCAGGGTGCGCTCCGCGCTCGCGAGCAGGGCGGAGCGCAGGTCTCCGTGGTGATAGGGGCGTACAGGCATGCGAACCATCGTATCCCGATGTTGTCGGCGCCGACATTGTTGTCACCGTCACCATTGTTGTCATTGACAGCATTGTTGGCGTTGCCTACATTGGGAGGCATGGACAAGACGGGCAAGGACATCAGCGGCAAGGGCAGTAGCAAGGGCAAGTGGGACGCGGGGCGGATTCCTGATCTCTCCGGGCGTACCGCTGTCGTCACCGGTGCCAACAGCGGGATCGGCCTCGCCGCCGCCGCCGAGCTGGCCCGTGCGGGCGCGCATGTCGTGTTCGCCGTACGGGACCTGGAGCGGGGGCGGGCCGCGGCGGCCAAGGTGAGCGGGAGTACCGAGGTGCGGCGGCTGGATCTCGCGGATCTGGCGTCCGTACGGGAGTTCGCCGAGGGGTGGGACGGGTCGCTGGACCTGCTCATCAACAACGCCGGCGTGATGATGCTCCCCGAGCGGCGGACGCGCGACGGCTTCGAGATGCAGTTCGGCACCAACCACCTGGGCCACTTCGCCCTCACGAACCTGCTGCTGCCGCACATCACCGACCGGGTGGTGACCGTCTCCTCCGGCGCCCACCGGATGGGCGACGGCGTGATCCACTTCGAGAACCTGAACCTGGACGGCATCTACAGCCCGCAGCGCGCGTACTCCCAGTCCAAGCTCGCCAACCTGCTCTTCACGCTCGAACTCCAGCGCAGGCTCACGGAGTCGGGCTCGCCCGTCCGCTCCCTCGCGGCCCACCCGGGCTGGGCGGCGACCAACCTCCAGAGCCATACGGCGAACCCGGTCACGCGCGTGCTCATGGCCGTCGGCAACAAGGTCGTGGCCCAGGACGACAAGGGCGGCGCCCTGCCGACGCTCTTCGCGGCGACCCAGGATCTTCCGGGCGCGAGTTTCGTCGGCCCGAGCGGGCCGATGGAGATGCGCGGGGCGCCGACGCTGGTGGGGCGGAGCCCGGCGGCGAGCGATGTGGCGGCGGCGGAGCGGTTGTGGGAAGCGTCGGAGGGGCTTACGGGGGCGGTGTTCCCGTTGGTGAGCGCCGCGCGCTAACTCCAGGTGCGGGCGCGGGCGTTGAAGTCGGCCGGGTCGCTGTGCACCGGCAGGACGCAGAGCAGGTGGCCGCCGGGGGCGCGCAGGATCCGGCACTCCAGCCAGCGGGAGATCTGCGTCGCGCCGAGGGTGAGGAGGCGGGCGGTCTCCGCCTCCACGTCGTCGGTCTCGATGTCGATGTGGAAGCGGGAGTCGGTGTCGTCGATCGACTGAACCGCCGTGACCAGGCCGGGAATTGCCTCGTGCAGGGTCGTGAACTGCTCCTCCGAGGGCACCGGTTCGGCGGGGGCGCCGAGCGCCGCCGACCAGAAGGCCGCGGCCGCGGCGGCCTCCGGGCCGGGGGTGTCGATCAGGAGGGCGAAGACACGGCTTCTATGCATGCGGCGGGTTCTTCCCCGGGTCGTCTTCCGCGTCCCCTGAGTCCCCGACGTGCTCTACGTCCGCCACGCCCTCCACGAAGTGGTCGAACTCGCCTGCCTGTACGCCGAGTACGAAGGCGTCCCACTTGCGGCGGTTGGTGGTGACGACGTTCTCCGGGTCGCTGGTCTCGCGGATGTAGACCGGGGCCTCGCCGTCGTCTCCCTCGCCGAAGGCGAGCTCGATCCAGGGTCCGGGGCCCGTCGCGTCCGGCGGGGCCGCTCGTTCCCAGGTGAGGTCGGGGGGGATGTCAGACACGGGGTTTCCTTCGTCGAGTGCCGGGGAGACGTCGAGTATCGCGCAGGAGAGGCGGGAGGGACGGACGGACAGTACGGTGGACTGACCGCCGGACCAAGCGTCGACCGAAGCGCGAACGCGCCGCTCACAGGGAAATCTCAGTAAACGTCGACGTCCTTTCTCACCTTCGTGGGACAGAGTGGGGCCCGATGAAGCGCAGCTCACGCATCTCCCGTTCCGCTCGCCTCGCGGGCAACCGCAGGTACGCGCTGTTTGTCGCCGTGGTGACGCTGGCCCTTACCTCCGCGTCCGTGGCGACCGCCGACGACGGTCCCGGGCCGTTCGGCGTGACCACCGTGACCGAGGTGAGCAAGCAGAGCGTGCGGGTGGGCGCACTGTTCGGGGCGGCCCATGCCACCAGCCTGGCCGGCGGGCACCACTGCACCGCGTCCGTGGTGCACAGCGCGGGGCGCAACCTCATCGTCAGCGCGGCGCACTGCCTGGACGGCGACCCCGGTGATGTGTTCGTGCCCGGCTACCGGGACGGCAATGCTCCCTACGGGGTGTGGAAGATCGAGCAGCGGTTCCTGCCGGACGGGTGGTCCAAGGGGCAGGCCGAGGACAGCGACATCGGTTTCGCCACGGTCGTCGAGGTGGGCGGCAAGAACATCGAGGACGTGGTCGGGGCCGACCGGTTCACGACCGGGATGGCGACCGGCGCCACCGCCGTGACCGTCACCGGGTATCCCTCCGCCACCGACCAGCCCATCAGCTGCACCAACAAGCCCACCCAGCACAGCAGCACCCAGCAGCGCATCGACTGCCCAGGCTTCACCGGCGGCACCAGCGGCAGTCCCTGGGTCAACGGGGACCAGCAGGTCGTGGGCGTCATCGGCGGCCATGAGCAGGGCGGCCTGACACCCGATATCTCGTACAGCGTCGTGTTCGGTAAAGAGGCGGCCGAATTGTACAAGGACGCGACGACTGCCTCGTAGTACGGCGACTGGTCCGCAGTAGGACGACTGGTCCCGTGGTGTGGCGACCAGCCCGTAGTAGGACGACTGGTCCGTGGTGCGGCGACCAGCCCGCAGTAGGACGACTGGTCCGTGGTGCGGCGACCAGCCCGTAGTAAGACGACTGACCCGCAATGCGACGACTCGCCCGCAAAAGGGCGCTGTAAGGCGCGGTGCAAGGTGCCGTCGACTCGCTGAATACGCGTCAGATGTGGTGGAAGCACGGCGAAATGCCGCCACCCTCCCCGGAAATGGCCTTGAACAGGGCTGACATGGGGGAGGGTTGAGCCGTGCGAAAAGTATGGGTGGCCGGTGGGGTCGCGGCTGGGCTGGGGCTCAGCTTTGTGATGCTGCTCGTCGTCGGGGTCTACCTCGTCGCCGGGAACCTCGTCAACGGGGCCGGCGGCGGGAGCATCGCGCTCGCCAAGGGCGCGGTGCCGACGGCGTATTCGGCGCTCGTGCAGAAGTGGGGCAACCTCTGCCCCGCCCTCAACCCCGCGCTGCTCGCCGCCCAGCTCTACCAGGAGAGCGGGTTCAACCCGAACGCGAAGAGCCCGGCGAAGGCCGAGGGGATAGCGCAGTTCATCCCGGGGACCTGGGCCACGCACGGGATCGACGGCAACGGCGACGGCGTACGCAACGTATGGGATCCGAATGACGCGATTCCGTCGGCCGCGACGTACGACTGCGAGCTCGCCTCGTACGTGAAGGACGTGCCGGGGAACCAGACGGCGAACATGCTCGCCTCGTACAACGCGGGGGCGTACGCGGTCATCAAGTACGGGGGTGTGCCGCCGTACTCGGAGACCAAGAACTACGTGAAGACGATCACGACGCTGTCGCAGAGCTTCGCCGCGCCCGTCAGCCGGGTCGATCCCTCCGAGCAGGCCGCCACCGCCATCACGTACGCCCAGGGCAAGCTAGGCACCCCCTACCTGTGGGGCGGGAACGGTACCGCCGACCAGGGCGGGCGCTTCGACTGCTCGGGGCTGACCAAGGCCGCGTTCGCGAGTGCGGGGATCACGCTGCCGCGCGTCGCGAACGATCAGTACAACGCGGGACCGCATCCGCAGCGGGCCGAATTGCTGCCGGGAGATCTGGTGTTCTTCTCGGACGACCTGACCAATTCCCGGGCCATCCGGCATGTGGGGATTTATGTCGGCGGCGGGTACATGATCGACGCGCCCCGGACGGGTGCTGTGATCCGGTTCGACCCCATTGACACCCCCGATTACTTCGGGGCCACCCGGGTCACCGAAGATGGCGCGAAAGCGCTCCCCACGACGGTGTGAACCGAGCGTGAACCCACCCCCTGAGCTGCGGCGATGAGTCTCTCTTCGATAACGTCTGAGTGATCATTCGGTAGAGGGTGGAACGTATTAAGTGAGACCGTGCGTTCCTGTTCAGTAATGCGCACGAGAGGTGCGCCCGGAACTACGACGAAGGAGCCGCAGCACCATGGCTGTACTCGCCGAATCCGGGTCCAATCCCGACGTCGATCTGCTCTACGACATCAATGGCCTCGCCAAGGACGCACCGCACTGGTTCGACCGGGGCGTGGAGTTCGTCGGTGAGTACGGGCTGCTCGTCGCGATGGTGCTGCTCGTGGTGTGGTGCTGGTGGTCCGTGCGGCGGCGTGTGGCCGAGGATTCCGCGTCCTCCGTGGCCGCGCTCGTGTGGGCGCCGCTCGCCGCTTCGCTCGCCGTCCTCGTGAACGTGCCCATACGCGGGTTCGTGGAGCGGCCCCGGCCCTTCCTCGACCACACCGGGCTTGATGTCCTGATCTCCGGTAAGACCGACTACTCCTTCGTGAGCGACCACGCCACCATCACCATGGCGATGGGGGTCGCGTTGTTCGTCGCGGATCGGCGGTTCGGGCTGGCGGGCATCGGGCTCGCGCTGCTCGAAGGGTTCTGCCGGGTCTACATGGGCGTGCACTATCCGACCGACGTGATCGGCGGGTTCGCGCTCGGCACCGCCGTCGCCCTCCTCCTCTCCCCGGTCGCCATGGCCCTGCTCACGCCGGTTCTCAAGGCGGTCGAGGCCTCGGCGTGGGGCGGCTGGCTGGTCCGGTCCGCCGACGCCCGCCGCGTGGGGCAGGACGCCGTGATTCCGGGGGCGCGTACGGAGCCCTCCGGTACGGAGGAGCGGGACCTCGCGGCGTAAGGCTCCGCCTGGAGGTCGGTGCTTCGTCTGCGGGTTCGTTGTGGCTGGTCGCGCAGTTCCTCGCGCCCCTTTGGGGCGCTGCGGGACCGGAGCTGACAGAGTCCCCCTACAGCCCCTGCGGGTACGTGAAGAAGTGGTTCGGGTCGTACTGCTTCTTCAGCGTTGCCAGGCGGGTTGACGCGTCGCCGTAGTACGCCTTGCGCCAGTTTGTAAGAGTCGGGTCTGTGTAGTTCTGGTAGGCCGCGCCGGAGGCGTACGGCTTCATCGCGTTGTGGAACGCCGTCAGCCAGGACTGGGCCGAGGTGCCGGCCGTGCCGGAGGGCCAGGAGACTATGTACTGGGCCAGGATGCGGGAGCGGCGGTGGACGAATGCCGTCGCCGTGGGGGAGACACGGTTGACCGCGCCGCCCAGGGCCGTCAGCGCGATGTCGCCCGAGTTGCCGCGGACCGCCTTCATCTGGTTGAGCATCGTCTGGATGCCCGTGGCCGAGATCGAGCGGTCGAAGAAGTCGGAGCGGCCCACGTAGGTCTCCCGCCCCAGCGCGCCCTGCGGGGAACGGCCCGGGGTCGACCCCGGCAGATGACACTGGGCGTCCGTCGAGAACGACGTGCAGCCCGCGTACGCGTCCATCGACTCCTCGTACGTGTGCCGCTTCAGGGAGACGCTCGACGCGTTGCCGCCGACCAGGTGGGCCAGCTTGTCGACCGCGTTCTGGAGTTCGTTGTAGGTGCCCAGCGAGAAGGCGGCCACGGAGACGCGAGGGGTGCCGCCGGGCGTGTTCGTCAGGTGGCAGGACGACCAGATCTCGTCGGGCTGGTCCGGGCCCCACTCCTGCCAGGCCTTCACCACGGCCGCCGCCATCGACGACGGCCAGGTCAGATACCCCGATACGGCCTGGGGCGCCGCGTGCGTCTTGAACTGCAGCTCCGTCACGACGCCGAAGTTGCCGTTGCCCGCGCCGCGCAGCGCCCAGAACAGGTCCTTGTTCTCGCTCGCGTTGGCCACCAGCTGCTTGCCGTCGGCGGTGATCAGCGTGGCCTGGGTGAGGCTGTCGCAGGTCAGGCCGTACGCCCGGGAGACCACGCCGTGGCCGCCGCCCAGGGTGAGGCCGGAGACGCCGACCGTCGGACAGGAGCCCGCGGGGATCGTCACGCCCTTCGCGGCGAGTCCCCGGTAGACGTCGATCAGCTTGGCGCCGGCGCCGACGACCGCGGAGGAACCGCTCGCCCGGATCTTGTTCAGCTTCGACACGTCGACGATCAGGCGGCCGTCGCCGGAGGACCAGCCCGCGTAGGAGTGGCCGCCGTTGCGGATCGCGACGCGGATGTTGTGGGCGCGGGCGTAGGAGAGGACGGAGCGGATGTCGTCGGGGTTCGCGACATACGCCACCGCGGCCGGCTTCAGCGAGTCGAAGCGGGTGTTGTAGAGCTGGTGGGCCGTCTTCCAGGAGGCGTCACCGGGGCGGACCAGGGTGCCGTCCAGCTCACGGGCCAGGGCGGCCCAGTTGGCGGCGGCCGCGGCGCTGGTGGTGCGCAGTCCCGTCGTGCCGGTCGCCTTGGAGGCGTTGGTCGCGGTGGTGGCCGCGTCACCGCTGCCGGTGCCCTTGCCGCCGCTGCACGCGGTCGTCGCGACCGCCGCTATCGCGGCCACGCCGCCACCTATGAACGAACGCCGTTCCATTTCGCCTCCTGTGGGGTTACGTGGAATGAGATACGGCCCGGGCCCCACAAGTTCTCGCGGGCATGTCACAGGTTCGGAACAGGCGGGTGCCCCGCGGCGTCCGTCCTGGCCTGGCTTCTGGCCCGTCTCGCCGGACCCCGCCAGCCGCAGACGCAGCGGGCGAAGCAGAAAGGGCCCTGCTCGACTGTCGTCGTGCGATGTTCCGGAAGCTCGGGGTGTTCCGGAAGTTCGGGATGTTCGGGGGGAGCCTGTCGTCCGTCCTGCTGCGCCACTCCGACAACGTTACCGAGCCCCGGTAAAGCGCTCGTATGGCGGTCGCGGGGTGGTCATAGGGCGGTTGTACGGCCGCGACACCGCGTGACGGGCCCACCTACCCGTCGTTAAGCGGAACGACAGGGCCCGTGACGACGTACGGGGGTACGGCAGGCTATGGAGCGGCAGCAGATGGGGGTCCCCCCGGTCGAGCGGAGCCGAGACTGGGGGAGAGCCGGCGGGGCGGTCGTCGCGGCGGGACTCATGGTCGGGGTCTGTGTCGGCGCCGGTGGATGCAGTGCCGGTGACGGGGCGGCGACCGCGGACGCGCGGGGCGCCGGGGACGCCGTCGCGGTGGTGCGGCGCACGGCCGACTCCCTGATGGCGGCGGGGAGTTCACAGGCCCGTACGTCCATGGAGATGGCCACCGGCGGCACCCGCGTGACCATCCGCGGCGAGGGCGTCTACGACTTCCGCCGACAGCTCGGCCGGCTGAAGGTGCAGTTGCCGCAGGACCCGGCCGGCGCCAGCGAGCACCGGCCGATCATCGAACTCCTCGCGCCGGGCGCCCTGTTCATGAAGAACCGGGGCGCCGGGGTGCCCGCCGACAAATGGGTACGGGTCGACACCGGGACACTGTCCGACGGGAACCTCGTGACCGGCGGGGCCACCGACCCCTATGCCGCCGCCGAGTTGCTGCGCGGGACGACTACCGCGACGTATCTGGGGAAGACGGAGGTGGCCGGCGCCTCCGTGCGTCACTATCGGGGGGTCGCCGATCTCGCCGTCGCCGCGCGGAGCGCGTCGGCGGGGAACGAGGCGGCTCTGAGGTCGGCGGCGAAAGGGTTCGCCACCGCCCGGGTGCCCTTCGACGTCTACCTCGACGACCGGGGGCGCGTCCGCAAGGTCCGGCAGCGGTTCAGCTTCGTCAACGGGCAGCGCCGCAGCACCGTGGCGGTCGCCTCGACGACGTTGCTGTACGACTTCGGGGCCCCCGTGGACGTACGACTTCCGGCGTCGAAGGACATCTACGCCGGGCAGATCGCCGAGAAGTGACCTGAACCGATCGGTGTGGGTCGGTGTGAGGACTAGCCCGTCCGTGCCATGCGCGTTGTGTAGACCGCTCCCTACTCTAGGAAGTCGGTGACGGCAGAGAAGAGGTGATGCACGTGGCTCCGGTCGGCGGTACGGCAGTTCAGGACCACGTGGCCCTCGCCGAGATCGAGCTGTGCGGCGACCTGATCATCGCGGCCTCGGCCGCCGAGGACCGGCTCAGCCTGGAGAGCATCGACGAGGTGCTGAAGGTCGCCGAGGAGCGGGACGCCTCCTGTGCGCCCGACTAACCGGTCAGACCGATTCAACTGGTTGGTCACGTGCGCAGGAGTCGGGCGATCGCCTTCGTCGCCTCGTCGACCTTCGCGTCGATCTCCTCGCCGCCCTTGACCGCCGCGTCGGCGACGCAGTGCCGCAGGTGCTCCTCCAGGAGCTGCAGCGCGAACGACTGCAGGGCCTTCGTGGAGGCGGACACCTGGGTGAGTATGTCGATGCAGTAGACGTCCTCGTCGACCATGCGCTGCAGACCGCGGACCTGGCCCTCGATCCGGCGCAGGCGCTTGAGGTGCTCGTCCTTCTGGTGGTGGTAACCGTGCGTCACCGGTTCCTGAGCTGATTCCTGGACCGGCTCCCGCGTCGATTCCCGCGTCGGTTCGGAGGGCGCTGCCGCCGCGCCGGCCTCGGTGGTCGTCATGGCGTCCATCGCGTCCTCCAGACATATACCCCTAGTGGGTATATCGTAACGAACTTTGCTGGGTATAGGGACCTTGGTACGCCCCCGTGCGGATCACTGTGCCTGATGGGCGACACTGGGGGACGGCCCATTAGCCGTGGCCGGATGATGCACTTAGCATCAGCCTGACCGAAACCGATGCATCCCGAGGACCCCTTGTGCGCTTTCGTCTGACCCCCAGGGAGACGAGCTTCTACGACATGTTCGCCGCGTCCGCGGACAACATCGTCACGGGCTCGAAACTCCTCATGGAACTGCTCGGGGCGGACACCGCCGGCCGGGCCGAGATCGCAGAGCGTATGCGGGCCGCGGAACACGCCGGTGACGATGCCACGCACGCGATCTTCCACCAGTTGAACTCCTCCTTCATCACGCCCTTCGACCGCGAGGACATCTACAACCTCGCTTCCTGCCTCGACGACATCATGGACTTCATGGAGGAGGCCGTCGACCTGGTCGTCCTCTACAACGTGGAGGAACTGCCCAAGGGCGTCGAGCAGCAGATCGAGGTGCTGGCGCGGGCGGCGGAACTCACCGCGGAGGCCATGCCGAATCTGCGCACGATGGACAACCTCACCGAGTACTGGATCGAGGTCAACCGGCTGGAGAACCAGGCCGACCAGATCCACCGCAAGCTGCTGGCCATGCTCTTCAACGGCAAGTACGAGGCCATCGAGGTGCTGAAACTCAAGCAGATCGTGGATGTGCTGGAGGAAGCGGCGGACGCGTTCGAGCACGTGGCGAACACGGTGGAGACCATCGCCGTCAAGGAGTCCTGACCTCTCCATGGACACCTTCGCTCTGGTCGTGACCGTCCTGGTCGCGCTCTTTTTCACGTACACGAACGGTTTCCACGACTCCGCGAACGCCATCGCTACGTCGGTCTCGACACGGGCGCTCACCCCGCGCGCGGCGCTTGCGATGGCCGCGGTCATGAATCTCGCGGGTGCGTTTCTCGGTTCCGGGGTCGCCAAGACGGTGAGTGAGGGGCTGATCGAGACGCCCGAGGGGTCGAAGGGGATGGGGATCCTCTTCGCCGCGCTGGTCGGTGCGATCACCTGGAACCTGGTCACCTGGTACTTCGGGCTGCCGTCGTCGTCCTCGCACGCGTTGTTCGGGGGCATGGTCGGGGCCGCGCTCGCGGGCGGCACGGATGTCATCTGGCACGGGGTCGTCGACAAGGTCATCGTGCCGATGTTCGTGTCGCCGGTCGTGGGTCTGGTCGGCGGTTATCTGGTGATGACGGCGATCATGTGGATCTTCCGGAAGTCCAATCCGCACAAGGCCAAGCGGGGATTCCGTATCGCTCAGACCGTCTCCGCGGCGGGGATGGCTCTCGGTCACGGTCTCCAGGACGCGCAGAAGACCATGGGTGTCGTGGTGATGGCGCTGGTGATTTCCGGCCACTCGACCTACGGCGATCCGATTCCGGTCTGGGTGAAGATCGTCTGCGCGTTGATGCTGTCGCTGGGGACGTACGCGGGTGGCTGGCGGATCATGCGGACGCTGGGGCGGAAGATCATCGAGCTGGATCCTCCGCAGGGTTTCGCCGCGGAGACGACCGGGGCGGCGATCATGTTCACCACCGCGTATCTCTTCAAGGCGCCGGTGTCCACGACGCATGTCATCACCTCGGCGATCATGGGTGTCGGGGCGACGAAGCGGGTCAACGCTGTCCGGTGGGGTGTTGCCAAGAACATCGTGATGGGGTGGTTCATCACGATGCCGGCGGCGGCGATCGTGGCGGCGTGCTCGTTCTGGGTTGTGGACCTGGCGTTCCTGTAGGCACCCGGCACCGTTCCCAGGGAGCTCCGCGCCCTGGACCCCCCTTGCGCACTCGCCCACCCGTTTACGGTCGGTCGAGAAGGTGCCGTAGAAGCAAAACGAACGGGCCCGCCCCCCCGGACCTCTGCCCACCAACGACCTGTCTGCGCCTGCCCCCAAGGCCTATGCCCACCCACCCACCCACCACCCGTCTACGGTCGACTGAGAAGTAAGCCGTCACGTGACTCGGGTCTCTTGAGTGGTTCACCTCTCGGTCGACCGCAAACGGG
>NZ_JBHXME010000178.1:0-22976 GCF_042721125.1 Streptomyces sp. NPDC058469 | reverse complement strand
GGCCCCCTTCCCCCGGGGTCCCCGGGGGGCCCACCCAATCCCTCACCCACGCGGGGGTTTTGGGGGGCCCCGGGCCGGGGGCGGGGGGGGGTGCGCGCCGCCCCGTGGACCCATCCCGACGGCACCAGCCCTCCCCGCTCCGTCCCCTCCGCCTCCCTCCCCACTGACCGCCGCGCGATTGATTCACGTGGTGGCAGGGGCTGCTGCAACAACCTTCCGACTGCCAACGTCACTGGTCAGGGTCATCCCCTGAGCAGCTTGAGCAGAAGGAAGAGAATGAGATCAGCAAGGAATTCGCAGCGCCTCGTGCTGGCGCTCGTCGCAACGGTCGCCGCTGTCACGGCGCCCCTTTCGGTGTCAGCTCCGGCGTGGGCGACCTCTTCGCCCACCACCACGTCGGCACAGTCCAGCCAGTCCACCCAGGGGCAGCCCACTCAAGGGCAGTGGAAGCAGCTCAACAAGATCGCCGCCGCGCACTCCGCGCTCGGCGTCGCGGACTCCGGCTCGGTGCTGAGGCTGGCCGCAGGCACCTCGGCCGTACAGCAGGCCAAGGTCGAGGCAGCGCTCCCGGCCGGCGCGAAGACGGTCGCGCCCCGAACATCACCGCGAACCGATGCCCGCACACCAGCGCGCCGAGTTCGTCGATGAGCCGGTCCCGGCCGAAGAACAACTCCCGGTCCCCCGGCTCGAACCGCACGAGCCCCCGGTAGGGCGGCGCCTCGTCCGCATCGTCGCGCGGCAGCCCGGCGACCTCGGCCTCGGCTTCCTTCCACCGCGACTCCCACGCGGCCGGGTCGCCCGCGCAGGCCCGCACATACCCGTGGAGCACGGCGAGGGACGGCAGCCGCTCCCCACCGGCCGCCCGTGACAACGTTGCCGCCGTGCATCCCGCGGCGTCGGCCATGGCCCGGTACGACGGACCACCGGCCGCCCTGCGCAGCTCCCTGAGCTCATGAGCGAGCCCCTGCACCGGCCCCGCGTCCGGGTCCACCGGTATTTCAGGGCGCCCCATATGCCCACCCACTTCCGCACAAGCTCCGCACAGCGGATGAAAGCAACGATCAACGGCGATCAACCTATGTTCTGGGCTGATCGGACGTCACGTGGTTGCCCGGGATGTGCTCGTGATGACGGTCACTTGGCAGGGAGGCACGAATGCGCGGGTCGCCCCGGTACACCTGTGCGCAGGCGTACCGGGGCGAGCCCATCGGGTCCTCAGCCCTGGCTGCAGTAGTCCACCCAGCGGTGCGAGGAGATGTTGTTGTTGACGCTCTTGCCGAACTGCGACAGGCCCGCGCCGTAGGTGAAGGTGTAGTTGCCGGTCGTCGTGTCGGGCCAGCTGTCGCCCTGGCTGATGCAGGCGTGCGCGCCGCCGGCGCTGGGGGCGGTGTACAGGTCTACGGCGTCGAGGCCGCCCGCGTAGCCGTTGTTCCAGATGTCGGAGGTCAGGTTGCGGCAGCTGCCCCAGTTGTCGGAGTTGCCGGACCACTTGCACTCCCGGCCGCCGCCGTAGGGCTGGGTGTAGACGTGGAGGTAGCCGTCCCCGGAGAGTTGCGCGGTCGCGGTCTTCTGGGTGCCCGCGTCCAGCGCGCTGGCGCTGGAGACCGGGGAGAAGAGCGCGGCGACGGCGGCGGCCGAGGCGGCGACGGTGAGGAGACGCTTGACGGACATGGTTTCCCTCGTTTCGTTGTGGTGGGGTGATACGCCCACGGTGGGGTGATGCGCCCACGGCTCGACGGCCGTGGTGGTCTGTGTGTGTGGGAGGGGAGGCGAGCCGGGTTCAGTCGCCGCGTGCGACGATCGCGCGGGCGCGGGGCAGCGCCTCGCGCTTGAGGCGCGCGAGATCGGCCGTCTCCCGGGGGTGGCTTCGCCGAAGCCGGTCCCGGTACTCGGAGTCCAGGGATTCCGCCACGGACGACAGGCCACTGGAGACGGCACAGGCCGCCTCGGCCGAGGCCAGCCGTACCTCCTTGGCGTGCGGCCACGGAGTCTGGGGCAGGGTGGCCGCGGACCGGGCCCGGGCGGGGTCCGCGTAGGTGTACGTCCGCTCGCGCATGCAGCGCGCCCACGGCTTGACGGCCGCCTTGTAGCGCTTGTCGTCCGTCACGAGGCCGACGCGCGTGCCGGCCAGGCTGTCGGTGACCCGGGTGGCCCGGAACCAGGCCTGGAGATCCCCGTACAGCCGCCGTTCGGCGGTGGCCTGGCAGCCCTGGTCGCTGTGGGAGACCCGTATGCCGTTCGGGAGCCGGGCCGAGAGTCCCTGCGGCCGCGCCCCGTTGAGGTCGCTCACCAGAACGGCCCTGGCCTTGGCCGGCACGGAGTGGAAGTACCGCTGGTTGGGATCACTCCGGACCTCGGCCTCACGCTCCCGCCGCAGATCGGTGCCATAGCCGTGGGCCCTGGCCCATGCCGGGTCGTCCACGACGTAGGGGAACCGGATCGAGACGTCGTCAGGGCCGGGCGGCTCGACCCAGTACTTGTGCCCCTCCTTCTCCATGCACTTCTTGATGAGGAGCTGCTCCGCGAGCCGTAGCGTCTCCGCCGTGCTGCCCGCGGCCCGGGACGTGCTGCTCCCGGACGCCCCGGGGGCGGTCGTGGTGCCCGCGCATCCGGTGGCCGTCGTCGCCAGCAGACCGGCGGTCAGCAGGGCCAAGGTCCAGCGGTGCATGGGGCGGCTCCCGGGGCTCGGGTCGAACGGACGTGATGCTTTCGAGCCGTTGACGCCCCACGGGTCCCGTCCGTATGCCCCTGGACCACAAGGTTTTCTTCTTTCTCCGGCGCTCATACGAGGGCGGCCGGCGAACCGTCATCCCTGCACGCGACAGGCCTCGCCGACCGGCGAAAACCAGCCAACCGGCGAGAGAAAGGAGGAGCGCCGACCGCTGACCGAGGCGCGAACAACAGGCGTCACCTGCCCTGACGTTGCAGGTGAGGGACACCGGTCCGCCGAATCGATCGAATCCGGTCACGGCGGTCCGGCCGTCGCTGTGCCTTCGCTATGTCGTGGGCATGTTCGCCGCTATCTTTGCCGTGCTCCATCGGGCGGGTGGTGCGGCGATCGGGGAACGATGTTCGAAGTGCGGCTGCTCGGTCCGGTGGAGGTGTGGGCCGGCGGTCGGCGGGCCCCGCTCGGCGGCGTCAGACCCCTCGCGGTCCTGTCGGCACTGGTCGTCCACCTCGGCGAGGTGCTCTCCACCGAGCGGCTCGTGGACTGCGTCTGGGACGAGCAGGCACCGGCCACCGCGGGCGCCCTGGTGGCCACCCATGTCTCCGCCGTACGCCGGGCACTGGCCCAGGTCACGCAGGACGTCGTGGTCCGGACGCGACCGCCGGGCTATGTCGCCGACCTCGAACCGTCCCAGATCGACGCCCGCCGGTTCGAGGACCTGCTCGCCTCGGGCCGGGCCGCTGCCACGGCGGGCCGCCTGGAGGAGGCCGCCGACCTGCTGCCCGAGGCACTGGCGCTGTGGCGCGGCCAAGAGGCGCTGGAAGGACTGGGCCAGTCGTTCGCCCGGATCGAGGCGACCCGGCTGGCCGAACTGCGCCTCATCGCCCAGGAGGAGTCCTTCGGACTGCAGCTCGATCTGGGCCGCGCGGACCGGACGATCGCTCCGCTGCTCGCGCACGTCGCCGCCCACCCCCTGCGGGAACGGCCGCGCGGTCAGCTGATGACCGCGCTGGTCCGCACCGGCCGCGTCTCCGACGCCCTGCGCACGTACCGGGAGGGCCGCGCGGTCCTGCGCGAGGAGCTGGGCATCGATCCCGGCGCGGAGTTGCAGGCACTGCACCAGGCGGTACTGACCAACGACACACAGGTGGCGGGCACCGCACGCCCGCACAGCACCGGGCGGGGACCTGCGGGGCCCCCGAAGCCGCCGCCGGGCGGCAACCGCGGCACGCCCGACCCCCGGGCGTGGCCCGCACCGTCCCATCTCCCGCCGGACATAGCCGACTTCGTGGGCCGCTCCGAGCAGATCGCCTGGGCCGCCTCGCTGGTGGGCGGGGTCGATGAGGCGGGCCGCACGGCTCCACCGATCGGGGTGATCTCCGGCCGGTCCGGCACGGGCAAGACCGCGCTCGCCGTGCATGTCGGCCACCGTATGTCCGAACTCTTCCCGGACGGCCGCCTGTTCGTGGACCTGCGGGCGGCCGACACCGCGCCGCTGCAACCCGTCGACGCCCTCGCCCGGCTCCTGCGCGCCATGGGCGCCGACCCCGAGACCCTGCCGACCTCGGTCGAGGAGCTGACGGGGCTGTACCGCACCCGCATCGGACACCGGCGCGTCCTGCTGATCCTGGACAACGCGGCGGGCGAGGCGCACGTACGACCCCTGCTGCCCCCCGGCCCGGGCTGCGCCGTCCTCGTCACGAGCCGGCGCCGACTGGTTGCGCTGGAGGGCTCCGCCCACCTGGACCTGGCCGTGCCCGACCAGGCGGAGGCGCTCGAACTGCTGCGCCGCGTCGCCGGACCGGACCGCACGAGCGCCGAGCCGGAGCGGGCCGCGGAGATCGTCTCGCTGTGCGGACGGCTGCCGCTGGCCGTGCGCATCGCGGGCGCCCGGCTGGCGGCCCGCCCGCACTGGGCGCCCGGCCGGCTCGCCGACCGACTGCGCGACGAACGCCGCCGGCTGAGCGAACTGCGCGCCGGGGACCTGGAGTTGCGCACCAGCCTGGAACTCGGCTACGCCGACCTCGACCCGCCACAGCGCCGGGCGCTGCGCCGACTGGCCCTGCTCGACCTGCCGGACTTCGCGGCCTGGATCGCCGCCCCGCTGCTGGACATCGGCACGGAGGAGGCCGAGGAGGCGGTGGAGCGGCTGGTGGACTGCCACTTCATCGACGTGATCGGCGTCGACGACACGGGACGCAGCCGGTACCGCATCCATGACCTGGCCCGCGAACACGCCCGCGAGCGCTGCCTGTCCGAGGAGGGCCCCGAGGAGCGTACGGCGGCCGTGCTGCGGCTGGTGGCATCCTGGCTGGGGCTGGCCGAGAAGGCGGCCGCCCTCGGCCCGGGCGGAGCCGCCCGGCGCTTCCCCGAACCCGCCGCCGTACGGCCCCTCGACGCGGAAACCGAGGAGGAGCTGCTGGAGCGGCCCACGTCCTGGTTCGCCGCCGAACAGGCCTGTCTGCTAGCGGCAGTTGAGTACTGCGCCGACCACGGCATGGTCCGCGCCGCCCGTGACCTGGCCGGCGCGCTGATCGCGAGTTCGGCCGCCCTGTACAACCAGTTCGACGCCTGGTCCCGCTCGCACGCCGCTGCCATGGCCGCCGTACACCGCGGCGGGGACGACGTGGGAGAGGCGTGGCTGCTCGCGGGTCTTGGCCAACTGCGTTATGAACAGGACGAGTTCGAGGATTCGTACACCTACTTCGGTAAGGCCCTGCGCCTGTTCGAGGCGCGCGGCGACGTGCCCGAGGGCGTGGCGCTCGCACTCGCCGGGATGGGGACGGCCCGCCGCGAACAGGCCGGGTACGCCGAGGCGTTGGAGCTGTTGAACAGGGCGCTGGAGCGGTACGGGGAGTCCGCCGGGCGGGGCGCCCGCGCCCGCGTGCTGTACGGCATCGGATATGTGCACCGGGAGCAGGGGCGCGGCGCGCAGGCCCGGGAGGCTCTCGGGCGGGCACTGGACCTGTACCGCGCGGAGGGCGACCGGCACGGCGAGGCGCTGACCCTGCGGTCGCTGGCCCTGTGCGACCGGGCCGAGGGCGCGCTCGCGGACGCCGAGCGACAACTGCACGAGGCACTGCGGATCTTCTCAGCTCTGCAGGACACCTTCGGGGTGATGTACACCGAACAGTCGCTGGCCAAGACGGAGTTGAGGCTTGGCCGCCTCGAAGAGGCACGGGCGCGGCTCGGCCGGTGCCTGACCGTGGCCCGCGAGCGCCAGGACCGCTTCGGCGAGGCGCTCGTCCTGCGCACGCTGGGCGAGTGGCATCTGGCCGCCGGCGATGCGGACAGCGCGCGGGAGCCGTTGGAGCGGGCACTGTCGACATGGGAGACCCTGCGGCTGCCACTCTGGCGGGCCCGCACGCTTCGGGACCTGGCCGAGGTACGGGAGGCACTCGGCGACTCGTCGGCGGCGCGGGCGGCCAGGGCCGAAGCACTCGGCGTCTTCCGGGAGTTGGGCTGTCGCGAGGCACAGGAGCCGGCCACGGGCGCCGGGTAGTCCGTACGGGGCTACGGCGCGCCTTCGTCCGACCGCTCCGAGGCGACTTCGCCGGGCCCCGGTTGGTGCAGGCCGCTCCGGGGCGACCTGCACTGGCCCCGCCCCTGACCGGTGGTTCCCGAACGGCGCCGCCGTAGCCGTCCGTACGACTGCAGAAGTCCTGGTGGGCCGCCTACAGGCAACTTGCAGAGCAGTTGCAGCGGGGTCCGCGATGCTGATGCACGTGACAGAGATCATCACCCTCTCGGACGCCCGGGTCGCCGCGGTCGTTGAGGACGACTGCGGCGAACCGCTGGCCGACCTGCGCGGCACGGGCGACCTGCGGATCGACCACCGGCAGGCCGACGACGACGGCGACTACGCCCACCTCAGGGCCGGTGCGCTACGGCGGCTGGTGCGCGCCCAGCGGCTGCTGCCGGCCGGGGTCCGGTTCCTGGTGGTGGAGGGGTACCGGCCGCCCGATCTGCAGCGCCGGTACTTCGAGGAGTACGCGCAGACCATGCGCCGGGCCCACCCGGACGCGTCGCCGGAGCGGATCCGCGAGCTGGCGAGCGCGTACATCTCCCCGCCGGAGGTCGCACCGCACGTCAGCGGCGGGGCCGTTGACCTGACGCTGTGCGACCAGGACGGCCGGGAACTGCCGCTGGGCACGGAGGTCAACGCGACCCCCGAGGAGAGCGACGGCGCCTGCCGCACCCAGGCGCCCGGCATCAGCGCCGAGGCACGCCTCAACCGGGCCCTCATGAGCTGGGCCCTCGACGCGACCGGCTTCGTCAACTACCCCACCGAATGGTGGCACTGGTCGTACGGCGACCGGTACTGGGCGCTGCTGCGCCGGGCACCGGCCGCCCGCTACGGCCCCGCCACCCCACCCGGCCCGACGGCCGGGGGTGCTGGAAGCCGGGGGCAATTCTAACCACCGCAGTGGGCTTTTACTGGTTAGAAAAGACCCCAGCCTCCAGCACCCCCGGCCGGACGGCCTGACCAGCCACCGACCGGAACGCCCAACGACCGCACGGTACGGCCGAGTTCACGACCCAGGGGGAAACAGCATGGAGACCGGAACCTGCGCCGTCCCGCCACCGCGGCGCGAGGACGGCGACCGGATGAGTCCGAAGGACTTCGACGCGTCCTTCGCCGCCGACATGCCACGCCTGCGCCGACGGCTGCTGGCACTGACCGGCAACCCGCACGACGCCGACGACCTGCTGCAGGAGACCTACCTACGGCTCTCCCGGCGCGCCCGCGCCCAGAACCTGACGCGGCAGCAGCACCCGTACGCCTACGCCTGCACCGTCGCCCTGAACCTGCTGCGCGACGCGTGGCAGCACCCCTCCCGGCGCGAGCAGTCCACCGACCGGCTGCCCGAATCGGGCTGGGACGGCGGGCTGGCCTCCTACGAGGCGTCCCAGACCACGCTGGCGCTGCTGCGCGTGCTCTCCGAGAAGGAGGCCGCGGCGGTGATCCTCGTGGACCTGGAGGGCCTCAGCCACGACACCGCGGGTGAACGGCTCGGCGCCCACCGCGGAACGGTCCAGCGCAACCGGATGCGCGGCCTGGCCAAGATGCGCGACGCGCTCGGCAACTAGCTCGTGCCGCTCCCCCACGGGGGTGGGGAGCGGCACGAGCGTCCCCAGCGCGGTCCCCGGCCCGTCCGGCGACGCCACCCACACGGCACCCACACGACTATGCGAAGGAAGACTTCCTTGAACACCAGCAGCACGCGCCGCCGGACCAGCGGCGCGCTCCTGGGGGCCTCGGTCCTCGCCCTGTCCGCGTTCATCTCCACCCCGGCCCACGCCGCCGCGCAGGACGCCACCTGCGGTGTCCTGGCACCGGGCGCCTCGGCCACCGCGCAGGCCGCGGTGAACGCCGCCTGTTCGCAGATCGGCGTCTGGTACAGCTGGGGCGGCGGACACGCGGCCACGCCGGGCGCCAGCTACGGCTACTACGACGGCTCGGACCCCGACAGCCTCCACGACAACGAGCGCAAGGGCTTCGACTGCTCCGGCCTGACGCGCTACGCCTACTACCAGGCCACCGGCAAGGACCTGCTCAACGGCACGGCGAACGACCAGTTCCACAGCTCGCAGGCCTCGGCCCGCTTCTCCGCCGCGCAGGGCACCGCCCCGCTGCTGCCGGGCGACCTGATGTTCTGGGGCAGCGGGCACGTCCACCACGTCGCCATGTACCTGGGCAACGGGCAGATGGTCGAGGCGTACGAGTCGGGCACCCACATCCGGGTCGCACCCGTACGCACCGGGGGCGACTACGCGGGCGCGATCCGGGTCAACGGGTCGGGCACGCCCACTCCGCCGCCCGCGAACGGCGGCACGGTCTTCGAGACCTGGGGCACGGGGGTGCGCACCCGTTCCACGCCGAGCGTGCGCGGTGCCGTGGTGGACACCTTCGCCGGTCCGACCCAGGTGTCCGTCCAGTGCCAGGAGCACGCCGAGACCGTCACCGCCGAGGGCTACACCAACGACATCTGGTCCAAGCTGGCCGACGGTTCGTGGCTGACCAACATCTACATCAAGGGCCCGGCCTCGCTGCCCGGCATCCCGGACTGCGGCGGCAGCAGCACCCCGCCGCCCTCAGGAGGCAGCAAGCCCTACCAGACCTGGGGCACCGGCGTACGCACCCACAGCCAGCCGAACGTCAACGCCGGCGTGGTCGACTACTTCGCCCAGCCCACCACGGTCAACGTCGTCTGCCAGGCACACGCCCAGGAGGTCACGGCCGAGGGCTACACCAACGACGCCTGGTCCAAGCTGACGGACGGATCCTGGATGACCAACATCTACATCAAGGGCGCGGCCTGGCTGGACGTACCGACCTGCTGACACGAAGCCGAGATCGCCGGCCGCCGTACGCCTCACGTGGCATACGGCGGTCGGCGGCTGGAAACAGAGAGCGGCAGACGAGTCGGGCTGTACGCCGGGTATTCCTGACGCACCCTTCTGACCTGCGCTTTCGAGGATCGGATCGGTTGCAACCTGCTAGGACGGGTTGCAGAGGCGATCGGAGGCAGTCAGAGGAAACCGCTCTGATTCGACCCGGGTTCGACCCAGGCCACTCAGAGGCAGTCAGAGGCAGCGATCTCTGCAACTGGCCTTTTAGAGGCCCGAGTTGACGGGTGCGGATCATGGGTGGCGACCCTGACGAGAGCTCTGATTTGTCTTCGGTCGAGCCGTGATGGGGATGCCTGCCTTCCATCGGAGCCAGGTGTAATAAAGCCTCCAGGACCGGAAATCCTGGAGGCTTCGCTGGCACCGATTGGAGGTCGGTTCCGGACTCCACCCGTGGTTTTAGCGGGCCTGGGTGGCGTCTCTGTCCTTGCGGGACGGCTCCACAGTGGCACACAGCACCCACCAGACCGACTCACACCGATGGCTTCCTCACCCGCACGAGCGACTGGGCCTTCGCCACCTGCCTCGATCTGCGGCTGACCTGATCCTGCTCGGCGACCTCACCGGCCACTATGCGGCAGGCAGTTACAGCAGGCTCAGCTCCGATCGCCGGACCCTTGTCCTGCGCGAGGACCGCCAGGGCGCGGCCGAGCACGGTCACCGCATCACCGCGGCCATTGCCTGCCACGTGGCTCGCGCCGGCGGAAGCGTGGACGAGCTGGCGCAGTTGCTGCTGCACCCCGAGCACGAGGGCGGCAGACACGCACGGCACATCGCGGTCCGCTCCGGTCAGTCACGCGCGCTGGACTACATGCGCCGGGTGTGGGCCAGCGCCTCGGATGCTGTCAGCAGCACAAAAGTGCTGGAGTCTCGCCACCATGCGCACGAGGTGCTCGCCGCGCTGCGCGACAGGATCGAGACGACCCCCTGGCGCGGGGAACGAGGCCGGACCGCGCTGCGGGTACTGCGGGCCCATCTGGACTTCGCCGAGATCGCGGGCGGCCCTCTGCACCAGGCCAGCGAGCGGCAGACCGCGGAGGAGGCAGGGATCTCGCGGACGACCCTCCGGGTCGTCTATGAGACCGTCCTCAAACCGCGAGGCTGGCTGCGACGCCTGCGAGTAGGACATGGCCGCGAGGGTTCGACCTGGTACCTCGACGACGGCAGGACCGCCCGCGACGGCATTCCCGCTCCGCGATCTCGTTTCCGGACCACTCAGTACCCCCCCGACCCGGCACTTGAGGACTGGCCCACCCCTGAGACAGGTGTGTCGGCCGACATCGATTCCAGCGTCATCGGCCGTCTGATGGGCCACGATGCCTTCGCACACCACGGTCTGGGCAGCGCCGCGCTCTTGATCATCGGCGCGCTTCATGCCCGCCCGGCGCAGACGGTCGGTGAACTTGTCGGTTCGTCCTCGGTCTCCCGCGCCACGGCATACCGCGCCCTGCGACGTCTGGGCGACCACGGCCTCGTCCACCACACCGGTGAGACGTGGGCCCTCACATCTCGCGCCTTGGAGGGCTTCGGGAGCAGTACTCCGAAGACCGTGGACGCCGAGGCTGCCGAGCCGGCGCAGGGGTGGGATTCCGTTGCGCAGCGGCATGGAACCACAGGCATCGCGGCCAGGCGCAAGGCGCTTCACGCTGCCGAGCGCGCGGCATATCGCAAGGTGCTGGAGCGGCTGTCGGAGCACCGCAGCAAGGCTGTGGTGATCGTCCGCGAAGGGTGCCAGGTCCTTGTCCCGGCACCCCGACCCGATGAGGTCACATCCGCCTTGCAAGCCAGGGACGGATGCGTCCTGGACCCGGTCACCGGACGGCCCACCCCGGACTGGCGGATCGCGACCGACGGCCGCCTGATCCTCATCACCCCCGCCGACCAGCGCAGTTACGACGAACTGGCCGCCGCACATGCCGAAGCCCTCAGCGAATGGGAGTCCGCAGCATGAACCCACGCCCCCCGAGCACACCCCTGGACGGTGAACCACCGACTCCGCAGTCCCTGCGTGAACGGTACGAGTCCGGTGCCACGGTCGAGGAACTCATGGCTGCGAGTGGCCTGTCGTACGGCACGCTCCTCAACCGGCTACGCGAGGCCGGGACCGTGATGCGCACCTCGTGGCAGACCCGCCGGATGCGAGCGGACCCCGAAGCACGCCGGCGTCTCGCCGTCCATCTGCGCACCCTCTACGAGCAGCACGGAGCGACCCTCACTGAACTCGCCGCGGTGGCAGGTAAGTCGAGGGTCGTTGCCCGTCGCCTGCTCGTCGAGGCCGGCGGTTCCGTGCGCACCACGAAGCAGACCGTGCAGATCCGTTCTGCGGCGCGTGCCGCCAGGCGGCAGAAGCTCGCTCTGTCTCTGCGGGCGCGCTACGAAGTCGGCGCCACCGTGCCCGCACTCGCCAAGGAGTGCAGCTACTCCGTCGCCACCGTCTACCGGCTTCTGCTCCAAGCAGACACCCGTATGCGTCCCCAGCACGACCACGGTCCGGCTCGCGCTCCACGGAAGCCGTCATGAGCACCCCCAGCATCACCGGTGTCGGCCGACGTACCGGACAGGTCAAGGAACCGACCCGCGATCTCAGGCACACCACTTGTGCTCGGGCACCCCCGCCATCGGACGACAGCCATAACCCGACATCGGTTCCGGCGGCCGATATGCGCGGAACAACACCCCTTCCCGATGCAGGAGATCAAGGACACGTGAACGAGAACACCCGTCATAAGACCGTGGCCGCGGCCACCGGAAGCGTCTGGGACGCGTTCGTCATCGTGGTCGGCATGCTCAAGGGCGGGACCGCCAAGACCACCTCCGCCTGGTTCATCGCCCTCTACTACGCCGTCGTGCTCGGCCTGCCCACGCTGTTGCTGGACGCCGACGCGTCCAGTCAGTCCGCCTACGACTGGTTCAAGGTCGCCCAGGCCGCAGGCTTCGAGATTCCCGGCACCCTGGTGGTCGAGCGGTACCCGTTCGAGGACATCGCCGAGTACATCCGTGAGAAGCACGCCGAGTTCGGCGCGATCGTGGTCGACGCCGGTGGTGGCAGCGCGAAGCTGTTCCACGAGGCCGTCACCGAAGCGAACCTCCTGCTCGTCCCTGTGGCCCCCACCAAGATCGAGCGCCGCAAGCTCGTGGCGACCTTCGACGAGGCGGAACGCGCCGCCGCCCGCAACCAGCGGGACGTCACTGCCCACGTGGTCATGGTGAAGGCCGACGACCGCACCAGCCTCCCCCGCAACGCCCGGGACAAGCTCCTGGAGCCTGCCCAGGGTGAGGGCATCGGCCCCGACCGCGACGAACCCTTCCCGCTCGCCGACACTGCCATCCACTCCTGGGTCCACTACATGGAGGCCTTCGGCGAGATCCCCACCGAACTGAGCGAATACACAAAGCTGATGGAGGAGTTGACAGCATGACGGACCGCATGAGGCCCCCGGCCCGCCGCACGAGTGGTCGCACTCTGGGCGGAGCCAACAGGGTGACCCCGACGCCCCCTCCCCCGGCCGCCGAACTCACACCCGAGCAGTTCGCCGCCGAACAGGCCGCCGCCCAGCCCGAAGGCGGCCCCGCCGCCAACTTGCCGCAGCATCCCTCTCCATCCCACGCTCCCGTCGACTCAGCAGCGGAGGGCTCGGCCGAAACGACAACCGGAGCGGCACAGAGCGCCGCCGAGGCCGAGGCCCGCCGCCTCGAGCAGGAACCTGCCGCCAGCCGACCCGCTCGCCCAGCCGTTATCGCCCCCAAACCAGCTGGTGAGCCAGCGGAGTTGAGGACGTCGCAGGAGGTCTCGGCCGACGAACCAGCAGCCTCCACGCAGCCGGCCGAGCCTGTTGCGCAGCACGGTCCACGTCACGTCGCGTGGGCGCCTCCTGCCGCGCCCTCGTCCCGCGAAGTGGCGGTACGTACGACCGTTCCTCGGGTGGCCGGCGGTACAGCGTTCCCTGTGAAAAGCGATGGTCCGGGGCCTCACCAGGAACAGGGCGCAGGACCATATGAGGAGCCCAGCGAGGGAACGCCGCATACACGCGGTCCCGGCCGCCCTAAGGACATTCCCGAGGCTGCTGTGGTTCTCAACCAGCGCATCATCGCTCGCGAGAGCCTCGACTCGTCGGTCCCCGCCGCGCTGAAGCTGAAGAAGCGGATCAAACGCTTCGCGTTGGACAACGAACTCGACCACCTGCCCATCGGCGACATCGTCTCGGTCGCCCTGGACGAGTGGCTCACCGCCCGCGGGTTCTGAACCCAACCGCAGTGAACGGGGTGGCCTCCCCACGCCCAGGGGGTGGCCGCCCCTCGCGCCGACATTCCAATAGCCCAATAGGCGGATAGCTATCCGCCTAGCCGGACCGAACGGAGTCGCTCTCGTGCCTGATCACTTCCCCTACGCCCGCAGACTGCGAGAAATCGCAGATGCGCTCGACGCCGAGCGCCAGCCAACCGATGACGTTCTTACGCCGCACCCGGACACTATGGCCGTCATCAGTAACCGGCCCACCAAACGCGGTCAACTCAACTATGCCGTCCCCAAAGTTCTCCAGCTCCAGCGCCGGATCCGCCGCTACAACGCCGATACCGATATACCGCACGGAGACATTGTGACTCTGGCCCTCGACACTTGGCTCCGCGCAAAGGGCTACCCGCCCGACCTCAACCTGCCAGGGACAGGAGTTCTTTGACCAGCGTCCTCACTCCGGAAAGCATCGAGAGACCCGTACTTCGCGGCGGCCTGGTGCGATCGAACGCGCGTCGCCCGTTGCGCGATGTCGGACAGCAACCGGCCGAGGACGATCTGGAACAGGCCTTCTCTCCCTGCCCTTACCGATCAGGCTTGAGCCCCGGGCGCCGAGCATGGCCGGGGCGGCACCTCCGAGGGCTTCGTCAATCTCACTCCCGTGGCGTGAAGTCGTGGACAAGGCTCTGTGTCTTCCTGATACCACTCAGGGTTACGTTGCTGCTTGATCGAACGACGAGTTGGTGCAGCGGGTATGGAATGAGGCGTACGCACGGTGCGCCTGCCGCGCCTTGCTCCAATCCGGAGACGACAACAAGGAAGAAGTTCTCCTCGGAGGCGGCACGCTCGAATTCTGAAGGCGTAAAGGTCACCGTGTCCTGCTCTGGCCCATACATGGTCTTGAGTTCGTAGAAAC
This sequence comes from Streptomyces sp. NPDC058469, assembly GCF_042721125.1. Lineage (NCBI taxonomy): Bacteria > Bacillati > Actinomycetota > Actinomycetes > Kitasatosporales > Streptomycetaceae > Streptomyces > Streptomyces sp. NPDC058469. The sequence continues at coordinate 8,747 of NZ_JBHXME010000178.1, read as the reverse complement.
GGGACAGGCGGTCCACGGCATCCGCACCCAGACCGTGCTGTGCACGGAGATCTCGAAGCCACTGAGGTTCTGCTTCGGCCCCCAATACCTGGGCCAGGAACTGGATGGCCACAGCCTCTTGCTCGACCGTTGTGTAAGAACGCGGTACCGACTGTGAACTTGGTACCGCCGGTTCCGTCCGGGGGCGCGGCAGGGTGACCCCGGACTGGGCCCGGTCTTCCCCCGATGGGTGGATGACGGCAGGGGTTCCTGTCGTGATGCGGCCGTCGTCCACGAGGCGAAATCTCTCTGGATCGACGAGCTGTCGCCGCACCGTGGCAGGGCTACTGACGGCTGGAACGGTGCCCGAAGTTCCCTGGCTTCTTCCGGTGGCAGGACGCACACTGGATCTGCCCTTGTCACCGGCTTGCGCGCGGCGTTCAGTGTGCTCCTCCTGGAGCGATACCAGCCTTTGCGCGATCTCAGCATCGGCCGCGGCTCTGTCCCTCTCCGCTTGTTCCTCGGCCAGGCTCAGCCGGACCGCCTCGCGCCCTTTCTCCGCCTCGTCGTACGCGGCCGCCCAGGCGTGGGCCACCTCCCTTCGTCCCTGTGCGAAGAGGGCGGCTACGGTTCGGCCCATCTCGGAGGCCCGACCCAAGGCGCGATTGTCCACCGCGTACAGGCTCCTGGTCGGCAGGTCGAGCGCCGTGCCCATGTGCACCAGAACCGGTTCTGCGTCGAGCAGGTGAACGTGGCATTCCACTCGCGGCGCGACTCTCACTTCTACGGCGATGAGTTCGTCCCAAGACCCGTTGAGGGATCGCGCGATCGCGGACGCGTTGCGCTGTAGATCCTCGCGCAGCAGAGCAAGGGCTGCTCGTATCAACGAAGTGGCCTCCGGATCCACGGGCGCCTTGTCCGGAGAACAGGGCGTGATGTCCTGCGGCTTCACCTCATGCACGCGGAGTGGCCCGAGCAACGCCCGGAACTGTTCGAGTTCGGCTCCGGGCAGCCAGACCGGGACCTGCTCTCCTAGAGCATCGGCCAGCGCTGCGTCGACCGCGTAGACGGGCCGCTTGCTAAACCAACCGTGGCTGGTCCGCAAAGGCAGCCGTCCGAGGCGGGTGGCGTTCGCTTCCTCAGGTCGTGCCGTGGCCAGCCGGGCAAGTAGCTGTAGCGTCTGAAGCACGACGGCCTCGACCGTGCTGGCATCTGCCTCGGAGAGTTCTTGCCGTTTGGTCTCCTTGGCGATTTCTCTGATGACAGCGACGGCATCGTCCACACCGGGCTCTGGAACGCCAAGCGCCTTCCAGAACGCCTCGTCGTCGTCCAGGGCTGGGGCGAAGGTGCCCCAGCAGCCGAAGACCGCGAGTCCGCGGAAACAGTCCCGTGGCTTGCGCCACCCAGAGGTGGTGAGGACCAGCCCTGTTCCGCTGTTAAAGGCGCGGGTGATTTTTGCGAGCATGCCAGCCATTCGCCCGCGGTTCTCGGCGAGGCGTTCCGCCAGGGCCTGGTAGAGAATCCGGGCAGCCGGGTGATCATGCAAGCCGCTCCGGCTGCTCTCTTGTCGCAGTTCGCGCAGGCACTTGAGCAGGTCATCAACGCCAGCCTCACCGGTGACGCCGAGAGCGGTCAGCACCTCTCCCCGCTTACCCACCACTTCTTGCAGATCCTGGTGGAGGAACCCGGCCCCGTTGTCCCCGTAGACGGCGACAGTGCCGGTCGTCCGCTCCCGCAAGTCGGCTGGGGCGGTGGGCACCCCGTCCCGGTTGTCCAGCCAAGGCGTGTACTTGAGCTGCCACAGCCAGAAGGCGTCCGTCTCACCGAGGTCCACCCAGCCGTACGAGTCCTTCACTGCGCGGACCGTGGCGTGCTCGGAGAGAGTGCTCCAGGTACGTCTGAGTACCCGCAGGAGAGCGGCAGCCCTGCGTCGCCTCGCCAGCGCGTCCTGTTCCCGGGCGATGTCCCGCGCAACGGCCGCCAAGACGGGGCTGTCATATTCATGGAGGGTGAACGTAGCGCCCTTGGCCCGTAGATGGTCGCTGCGCTCCTTGGGGTGAGGAGTTTGGCTCACCCGCACGCCCTCGTTAGGGTACGAGCCGCTGTACCGGTGTTCGGCCTTCGGGTGCGCGCGAAGCCGGGGTGTCGTGGAGGCACCGAGCAACCGCAGGAACGCCTGTGCTCCCAGACCGGTGCCAGCGCCTCGCAGAACCTGGACATAGCGGGAACGCAGCCAGGAAAGTCCGCGTACCCGACCAGCGGCTAGCTCGAAAGTACCCTCGCGGTCCGCACCGTCCAGACCAGCCGGCAGATACGAGTCGGCAGGGGCGACCTCGACATCCTCGCGCTGCCCGTCAGATCCGTACCGCCGAGCCTTGAGGAGGATCGCCTTACCCACATCGCGGCCCAGCGCCATGCGTTCCTTCGCCGGCACACGCAGGAATCCGTCACGCAAGGCAAGCAATTGCCCGTCATCCAGGCTCAATGGGCCGTTGTCACGGCGGGCACCACGGGCCGCGAGCCGCCGAACGGCCGGCACCGGATCCTCGCCGGTGACAAAAACACCCCGCTCGCCTAGCCAATCACGGACCCTGCTCGACTCGGCCGTAGGCACCAGATAGGCCTGGTGCAGGACCCGGCTGAATCCCAGAGCTGCGGAGAGACCACGAGCCTGGTCCGTGAAGACGATCGGGGCGTCGGCGCCCGGGACGGAGTATCGCTCCCCGTCGACGTCAACCAGCCACCGCAGCCACAAGAGCGGGATCGCCTCATCGACCCCGATAGCCGTCGCGGCGAGGGCCACCGTGGCCTCCGGTGTACGGGACGTGTCATTGAGCAGTTTCAACGCGTCCTGGACACCGACGTTCGCTGGCGCCGCGCCGCCGTTCTCCGCCCAGTCCTCCAGAACATCGCGCCACCGGCCACCGGCATCCCGTGCCAGCTCCGGCAGGATTGCTTCGCGTTCCACCACACCGGCGATCTCAGCCTCGGTGAGCACACCGATAAGTGCCGCGTCCGCCACAGCGAGGTGCGAGAGACCAAGGCTGCGGCCTTCCCCAGGCATCAGCAGGCGTAGTTCGTGTGACACCTTCGCTCGGGCCCGGTCCAGCAGGAGTTTCTCCAGGGCGGATACAGGGCTTTTGGTCTGCTGAACGTCACCAGGTAGCGGCACGCTCTGCCATGCCTCCGCCGGATCCTGCCGGAACTGCCGAATCACCGCCGCCGCCCAGAGATCTGCAACCAAGGGGCACAGGGCAACGTTCCAGTCGGTGTCATTCAGCTGCTGACGGCTGGGGTTGGGGTCGAACTGCGCGCTCACACAGACGGGTACGCCCAATTCCATGACAGGAAGCCCTACATGCAGGCGCCCAGGCGCTGCATGAAGGGCGGCCTCCACGCCGTGCTGTGGCAGGGCGACAGCGAGCGTTGTTTCGTCGCCAACGGCCTTGCGCGTTCGGCTTACTCCTTCGGGGCTCTGGATGACTGCATGGCTCACACTCCAGGACTCGCCATCCGTAGCACGTGCCGTCCTCGTCGTGACCGTGGTCGCGACACCGCCCACCGCTGCCTCGTGGTGCTGTGCCTCACCCCATTGCAACGCCAGCTCGCGCCGGGCGCTGCAGTCCTCATCCGTGTGGATTACCGTACGGACGCGGTCGAGGAACAGCAGCGCCCCGTCTCCCCAGTCGTCGAGCCACTCGTCCACATCCTCGCTGGCGATGAGTCCAGGCTCTGCGAAAGGCATCCGCAGAACGGTCCAACCGTCGTCGGCCACAGCCTTGGGGATCGGGTAGGGCTCCGGGACAGCCACGTGCGGATCACCGATCCGCACCCGGTAGTCGCAGCAGTACACCTCCAGTACGGGCGAGAGCCGTCGCAGAGTCATCAGCCCGATCCCGAAGCGGCCCGTCGAGTCGGGATCCTCGGCTTTGCTGGTCAACCAGGGCATGGCCAGCGCCATGACGTCCGGCAGCTGCACCGGACTCCCGTCATGAGCGACGAGCAGCTCTGTGTCACGTACGAGAATCCGAACCTGAGAGGCCCCGAGGTCATCGGCGTTCTGCACGATTTCCGACAACCCCTGCAGACGGTCGGTGGACAGATCCCCACCGTTCTCACGCTGACGCTCCAGGCCGTACCGCATCTGCCCGGGCAACCTGGCAAAGAGTTCACCCAACTTAGCGACCGCGGCATGCGTCGCATCCGCTCCTTCAGGCTCAGGTATATCCGCCGCGCCAGCCAACCCCTCCATGTCAAAGAGCTTCTCCGCAGCGCGAACCGCCCGCTCAATCGCCCCCGTCATCCCGCCCCCAGATCGGCAGCTCTCAGCCTACGAGCGTAGATGGTCCGCCCCGATCTAAACGGACAATGTCGCGTTCCGTCTCCGCGCGCTCGGCCTACTCACGCAGTGCAGCGATCCAGGCAGCCTCCGGCCGTTCGGCCTTCTGTGCGGCCTACACCCAGCGCCTCAGAGTCTGGCAGCGATGCGCGCATACATGGTGTGGCCAGGGGGCCATATCGTTCCGAGCAATGCTCATGACTTGTGGAGTGGCCTCGGATTGGAACGCGACGGACATACCTTTCCGAGTGATCGACTTCTGGTCATCGAGTAGGACCGCATAGCAGCACGGGTCGGGAAGGCACGGCCGTGCTCAACGTATTGAATGCCGACGGCTCCACCGAAACCGGCTCTCTGATGGACGAAGGCCGGGTCCGGGTCTATCTCGTCGAGCAGCAGGCGAGCGAGGAAAAGCGGCGTTCTACGAGCCGTGCCGCCGAGCGCGAGTATCAGGTGCTTCAGGGCATCGCCCACCGAGGTATCGCCCAGGCCGTGGCCCTGCGCCAGCATCAGGGCGGTCCCGCTATCCTCTTCCGCCACCGGGAAAGCGATCTGCGGCTGGACAACTACCTTGCCGTGTACGGCGCGAAACTGACTGAAGCGGTACGCCGTGACATGGTGCGCCAACTCGCCGAGGCCGTCCGCTACGCCCACCGCCGCTCGCTCTATCACCGTGCGCTGGCGGCCCGTTCGGTATACGTCAGCGCACGCGAGAGCGGCAGCGACCCCGTTCTGCGAATCATCGACTGGCAGGCGTCCGCCCGCGACTTCGACACCACCTCACTGCGCTCGCTGGGCGAGAGTTCCTTCACTGGGGAGCACATCGAGGACGCCGCCCAGTGCTACCTCGCACCCGAGACCGACGCCGACTACCCGGACCCGGTGGACCTCGATGTCTTCGGCATCGGCGCGGTGGCGCACCACATCCTGACCGGGATGCCTCCCGCAGAGACCCGTACCGCGCTCAAGGAGCGACTCACGGCCGACGGCGGACTGCACATGTATGCGGTCAGCGACGCCATGGACGCCGGACTCGACGAGCTGGTGTACGCCGCCACCCGAGCCTCCGTCGACGACCGGCTGGACTCGGCCGACGCCTTCCTCAAGCAACTCGATAATGCCGAACAGGCCAGCGCCGCCCAGGCCGTCGCCGTGGAGGCCGACCCCCTCACTGCCACCCCCGGTCAGGCCGTCGACGGCGATTGGACCGTCGAGCGAGTCCTCGGCTCGGGTGCCACGGCACGTGCGCTGTATGTGACACGCGTTACCGAGGACGAGCGCGGCACAAGGGCGGCGGAAGAGCGGGTCCTCAAGGTCGCCCTGGACGCAGACAAGAACGAGCGTCTCGCCTCCGAGGCCACAGCCCTTCAACAGATCAGCAGCGGACGCATCGTCAAACTGTACGAAGGTCCGCGGACCATTGGCGGCCGGACCGTCCTTGCTCTGGAGTACGCGGGCCCCGAAACACTCGGCCAGCGGCTGGCCAGCCATGGGCAGCTGGGCTACGAGGAACTGGCGTCCTTCGGCGAGGACCTTTTCACCGCGCTGGACGACCTTGCGGCCAGAGGTATGCGCCACCGCGACCTCAAGCCTTCCAATCTCGGGATCAAGGTCCGGGACGACGACGAGCAGCAGCTCGTGCTGTTCGACTTCTCCCTGGCCAATGTCTCCGACCGGGACATCAAGGCGGGCACCCGCGGCTATCTCGATCCGTTTCTGGGCGATGCACGGCGTCCTATTTACGACGACTACGCGGAGCGGTACGCCGCCGCCGTCGTCCTGCACGAGATGGCCGCCGCCGAGCGCCCCATGTGGGGCAACGGCGCGGACGATCCGCTCACAGCGCTGAAGGACGAGCTACCACTGCTCGCCGCCGACGCATTCGTGGGGGTTCTGAGGCCCGGTCTCGAAGCATTCTTCGAGCGGGCCCTGCACCGGGACGTCAACCGCAGGTTCGAGTCGCTGCGGCAAATGCGGGACGCCTGGCGGGCGATCTTCACCGAGGCCGACCGCACCCAGCCTCCGCCGACCACCGACACCGTCTCGATACTGGGGGCCGGCGGGCTGCCGGAGGGGCTCTCCGAGGACGACATCCGGGATCTCTACGCGGAGAGGGCGAAGCTCGGAACGACCCTCAGGGATGCAGGGCTGACCGAGCGGGCGGCGGCTGTGGCCGAGGAACTCGGCGCGGTGACAGTCCGCGAGCTACTGGATGTGCCGTTGCCCCGCTTCCGGGGCAAGCGCGGGATCGGCGCGGTCGTCAAGAAGGAGCTCAACCGACGACACCGTCAGTGGACGTCTGCCCTGCGGCCGAGGAAGCCCAAGGCCGTGGCCGTGCCGGTACAGCCCACGGTGCCAGCGGCAGACGACATGCTCGGCGCCGAGCATGAGGCCCGGCAGAACGTGGAAAGGCTCGCCGCGCTCCTCAACCCGGTATTGGCCGGTCGCAAGGACAACAAGCGGCCGCAGGTCGTCGCGGCCTGGCTCGGGCTCGATGGAAAAGCGGAGCCGGGCGCCTGGCCTACCAACCGGCAGGTTTCGGAATCCGTCAAGGCCTCCGAGTACACGGTCTCCAGGCACCTAGGATCGGCGATCGGCGAGTGGGCCTCTGCGGACTGGATGACCCTCCTGTGCGGTGAGCTGGTGGAAGCCGTCCAGGATGCAGGACGCGTGATGACCGCCCGCGAACTGGCCCGGGTGCTCAGCGCGGGTCATGGCTCCGAGAGCGAATCCACCGAGGGCACAGAGGCCGCCGCACTCGCCGTCGTACGAGCCGCTGTCGCCGCCGAGACCCTCCTCACCGGCCGCGACGAGGACCATGAGCCCCGGCTCGCGCAGATGCGGCGGCGGGGGCGTCTGATCGTAGCCCTGGAGTCGCTGGACGGCTCCGACGATCCGACTTCCGATGAACTCGCTGCATACGCCATAGAGTTGGGCGAGGCCGCCGAGAAGATCGCCGCCGCTACACCGCTGCCGGACCGCGCCGCGACGCTCCGCGACCTGCGTGCGGTGCGCACACCGGAAGGCATGGACCCGCTCCCGGACGCCCGGCTCGTCACCCTGGCCGCAGCGACTTCGGTAGGTGTCGCGGCCTCGCCCCGGCTTGAGCTGTACCCCCGGACATTGGAGCTGTGGCGGGCTCTTCAGATCTCACAGGCCGCGGCGGGTGTACGACGCGAGGTCGGCATCAGCCTGGAGGGGCTGCTGGCTCGGTTGCGTTCCCGCTTCCCCGAGATGGTGCTGGGCAAGCCCACGTACATCGAGGTCGAGGACGCGCTCAAGAAGGCTGGCTTCCCGCTGACGTACGAGACGGCCGAGGCGCGCTTCAAGCCTCCGGTGCCGGTCTCGGCGGTGACCGGCAGCAGCTGGCTGTACTCCTCCACTGGCACGGTGACCGGAGCCTCTCGCGCACTGGCGGCGGGAGCCGCCGCCGGGCGCGAGCCGTCGGTGCTGCTCGCCGCGAAGCTCGACTCCGCAGTACGGGAGGGCGGTTTCCTCGCGCTGAACGTGCACGTCAAGCGGTTACGGGGTGAGACGGGTTCGGTTGCGGACGCGGTGGCGGAGGCATTCCCGGTCACACCGGTGAGCCTGGCGCGTGTCTTTCTGGAGGAATTCCGAGCGCTAGCCGGTGAGCACGGCACGGACTGGTCCAAGGTACTGGGCGCGGACACCCGGTACACAAGGAGCGGCGAACTCCCAGGCGGGCTGCGGTCGTTCGTGGTCCGGGTCTGGCCTCGCGTCGCTGCGCGGTTGGAGGAGACGGCTTCACGGGAGCCGGGGACGGTGTTGTTCGTACACACGTCCGGGCTGCTCGCGCACTACTACGAGGCGGGTGGGCACGACCTACTGGTCGGCTTGCAATCCGGGGCGCGCAAGCCTGGCGGCCGACCGCACGGACTGTGGTTGCTCACCCCATCGCACAATCCGCAGGCTGGACCTGAGCTGGACGGGCGCACGGTAGAGATAACCGGCGGCGACGCGGAACGCGTGGTACTGACCGAGGGCTTCCTGAAGGACTTGGCCACCATCTGGGCCGCACATCGAGAGGGTTTGGGACAGTGAGCGCACGCGGTAGCGGCCAGGATGGATTACTGAAGGACCTCCGCAAGCAGGTCGCGCTCCTGGAGGACGACTTGCGGGCGCGCAGCGACTCGGAAGAGGAGTACCGGGACCGGCTCGCAGACGAGTACGCGCGCGCCTGCGCCGCCGGGCGGACAGCGGCCATGTACGAGACATGGCGCGACGAACGGGTCATGCAGGTCGCGGCAGCGTGGGTGCTGGGCTGCGTCTTCGTCCGATTCTGCGAGGACAACGGGCTAATCGCGCGTCCGTGGCTAAGCGTTGTCCCGTAAATGATCTTTGACGTGCTGGATGACCTGCCTGTTTCTCCGTCACCCGGCAAGGGTGAGGTTGTGCAGTCGGGCGATGC
>NZ_JBHXME010000177.1:0-23249 GCF_042721125.1 Streptomyces sp. NPDC058469 | reverse complement strand
CAACCAGTCCTACGGCGTACTGCCAAGTCAGCTGCAGGCAAACCCAACTGCGCAGTCCACGCTGCTGACCGGATCCAAGGACCTCCGGCTGACCGGGACCGAGACGGTCGACGGCGCCAAGACCACGCACTACAAGGGGACGGTCGACAGCAAGGGCCTGACTGGAGGGAGCTTCGATCAGTTCACACAGCTCGAAGTCTCCGACCCGCTCACCATGGACGTGTGGATAGACGGCGACGGCCGCACCAAACAGTTCCGTATGCGGGCCGAGCACGATGACAACGTGGTCGGCACCGGAGACGGGCCACTCGACCTGACCATCACCTTCCTCGACATCAATCAGCCCGTGACCATCAAAGCGCCGCCGACCAAGGACACCACCCTGCTCACGGCTGACGCGCAGAAAGGCTGAGCGACACCTGGCAGAGGAGAACGCCTGAGACGCTGACCCCGTCTCAGTTTCCATCTCATTCAGCCCCGTTCACGATCGTTCAGGCGAGACCCACAACCCTCCCGGCGCCGACGACCACCCGCCCATGAACCCCAGGTGAACGCCCTCGCACACACACCCCAAGCCCCCACCACCACAGTTGGAACGCGTGCGCCCTCGACGCCTCATGGCTCCTTGAGTGAGCGATGCTCGGGCATGCCCACTGAACCCAGCGCCGCTGCCTCGACTTCGACGAGCAACTCCGGTGCCGCCCACACCACATGGCCGTCCGACTCGGTGACGGCGAGGCAGGCGAGCAGGAAGCTCTCGAAGCTCAGGCCCTCCGGATGGGCCACGGTGTGGCTTTCCCTTCATCGCCTACCGCACGGGGCCATTGGCTGCCTTCGGGACCGGACCTCCTCGCGGGCACGCCCCATTAGGGTGACGCCGTGCGATTCAGAGTGGTGTTACTCGTCCTGTTCCTGATTCCGCTGCTGTGGGGGATGGTGTCACTGCTGAGAGCCGGATCGACCTACGGTGCCTACTGCCCTGGGGCCCTTTCGGGCGCGGACGGCGAGTCTCGTCCCGATCCCATGAGGCGTGGCGACAGCTGTGAACTCTCTTACGACACTGGCACAGGCCGCTCGATCGGCACGAGCACGTACGAGCAAGTGATGTTCGGCCGAGAGCTGAAACGACGGAGCCTCTACCAGCAGGGAACGTTGTTCACCCTGTACGGAACGGCGGGGATGGGCATCGTCCTTGTTGCTACCCGGAGGCGCCGGCCCGCGGCATAGTTTGGCGTTTATGCATCGTTGCTGCTTGTGATGGTTGCTGCGGGGTTCGGTGTGCCCGGAAGCCTGACGCTTCCTGGCTGCACGCCATGGCTACGGCTGCTCAACGGTGGGTTGACCACAGAGGTGTTCTGGTGGTCTGAAGAAGGGGCCGGTTCGCCCGCCGTTTCCCCATGGCGGTCGGACGGGACCCTTGCACCACGAGACGCTCTACCCGACACCCGCATGATCGATGAACCCGCTCAACGCGTCCACAGTCGCCTCGGGTTGCTCCTCAGGAATGAAGTGCCCGGCGTCCGGGATGACGGCGCCGGTCACGTTCTTCGCCCAGGGGCCGAGGGAGGCTGCCATGTCGGGGATCGAGCCGTGGGAGCTGGAGATTCCGAGGACCGGGATGGTCAAGTGGCCGCCCATGGAGGCGAGAGCGGCTCGGTTCTCGCGTGCTGACTCCGCGGCGTCGCGGAAATAGGCGAGAGCCGCTCGGAGGCCTCCGTCGGCTGCGATGGAGGCGGCGTAGTAGTCGATCTCGGCGCTGTCGAACGTGGTCGGGGACAGTGTCTTGGTCCTCAAGAACCAGCCCACGTACTCCCGTTCGCGGCCGGTGATCAGCGTCTCGGGGAGTTCGGGCACCAGGTGGAATGCCAAGTGCCAGGTTTTCCAGGCCCGTTCGGGATCCGTGGGGATGGTGTCCGGGAGGGTGATTCCGGGGATGCCGGCGTCGAGCAGGGCGACGCCGTGCAGGTGGTCCTGGTACCTCAGGGCGAGCGAGAAGGCGACGCAGGCTCCGATGTCGTGGGCGGCGAGCCAGTACTTCGGTACGTCGAGCGCGGTCAGCGCGGCCTGGACGCGCGAGGCGAGGGTGTGGGTGTCGTAGCCCTCTTGGGGACGATCGGAGTGGCCCTGTCCCGGCAGGTCGACCGCGATCACGTGGAAGCGCTCGGCGAGGCGCGGCATCACCTTGTGCCAGGCCCACCAGTTCTGCGGGAATCCGGCGAGCAGCACGACCGTAGGGGCGCTCGGCCGGCCGCCTTCCACGGCGTGCAGCCGGATTCCTTCCGCGTCGACCCAGCGATGGGTGAAGCCGGCGAAGTCGCGCAGCGGCGGACCGGCGACGGCGACAGAAGCGGGGGCGGAGGCGGAGGCGGAGGCGGGGTTCTCGTCGGGTGGGCCCTTCGGGGTGATGCCGGCTTCGGTCATGTCCCCAGGCTAACTCATCTTGGACCTTTCAGTTCAAGATAGGATGGGCAGTGCTACGGCGGGCAAGGCAACGACGGGCCTGCTCGCTCGCGACACGATGGGCCGGATCAAGAACGGGGCGTGTGCGGGATGGCTGGGAAGAAGCAGTTCGACGTGGATGTCGTGCTCGACGCGGCGATGATCCAGTTCTGGCGGGCCGGGTACGCCGACACCTCCCTCGACGACCTCTCGATGGCGACCGGGTTGAACCGGAGTTCCCTCTACTCCTCCTTCGGCGACAAGGAGTCGCTCTACCTGCGCTGCCTGGACCGATACGCGCTCCGGTACGGAGACAGGTACGAACAGGCACTCTCCTCCGGCGTATCCAGTGAACCGCTGCGGGCGATCCGGGCGTTTTTCGACGTCACCCTCCACCGCATCGCCGACCCCGACGTGCCGGACGGATGCCTGGTCGCCCAGACCGCGATGGCGATACCCGTGCTCAGCCCCGCCATCGCCGCGCGCGCGATCGAAGCCGTAGGGCTTCAGCGCGCGCGGCTGCGAACCGCCCTGCACACCGCGGAGTTGGCCGAGGGCGACGCCGAGGACTACGCCACTCACATCACGGCGGTCAATCAGTCGCTGGCCGTGATGAGCAGGGCCGGGGCGAGCCGGAAGCAGCTCGGCGCGATCGTCGACATCAGCATGAGCGCGCTCTCGCAGGCTTTGCGCGGCCAGGGTTAGAGCACGCGACCAACCGCCGTAGGCGGAACGAGGCAGGCGCCGGCCGGTCTCACCGGAACGCGTCGACATTGCGGGCGGCCCAGTCCGCGAACCGGCGCGGGGCTCGGCCGAGGACCCGCTCCACGTCGGGGCTGATGCGCAGTTCGGCCGGGTTCGGGGAACCGAGGATGGTCAGGGTGTCCTCGGCGAGTTCCGCCGGCATGCTCTGGGCCATGGCGGCCTTGGCCTCCTCGCGGGTGAGGTCGTGGAACCGCACCGGCGAGCCCAGCGCGGTGGCGATGGCCTCTGTCTGCCCGCGCGGCGTGATCACCTCCGGACCGGTCAACTCGTAGACACCACCGACGTGTTGGTCGTCCAGCAGACAGGCCGCCGCGACCTCGGCGATGTCCGCCGGGTCGACGATCGGCACCCCGGTGTCGCCGAAGGGCGCGGCTACGACCCCGCGCTCGCGGATGGACTCGGCCCACCACAGCGCGTTGGAGGCGAAGCCGCCCGGCCGCAGGATCGCCCACTCCAGTCCGGACTCCCGCAGTACGTCCTCCAGCGCGCGCATCGCGACCCGCGTCGCGCCGAAGGGCCTGGTCGCCACGCCCTGCGTGGAGAGCAGGACGACCCGGCGGACCCCGGCGGCCTCGGCGGCGCCGATGAGGTCGGCCAGGCCGGCACCGGGGGCGTGCAGGTCGCCGGACAGCAGCAGGAACAGCGCCTTCGCTCCGGCCAGCGCGGGCTCAAGACCGGCCGGTTCCGCCAGGTCGGCCGTCACATGGCGGACGCCGTCCGGCACCAGCGCCGCGTGCCGCGACACCGCTGTCACCTGCTGGCCCGCGTCGGCCAACGCCCGCGTCAACGGCCGCCCGATATTCCCGGTAGCCCCGGTCACCACGATCATGTTCAGCTCCTGTCACGTGTCATATGTGTCGTATGCGCCGCACGTGTTGTCTGCGCTCTACGGCCTTCACGCTAGGAGCTGGGCTAACTTTTGGTAAGGACATACCCCGAGGTAAGCTCATAACATGACGGAAGGTGTGCAGGAGAGAAGGGTCGAGACGGCGGCGCGGTATGAGGTGTTTCACACCGACTGCCTCGCACGTGACGTCGTCGACCACGTGACCAGCAGGTGGGGCGTCTGGGTGCTGATCTCCCTGCGAAGCAACAGCCTCCGCTTCTACGAGCTGCGCGAGAGCATCCAGGGCATCAGCGAGAAGATGCTCGCCCAGACCCTGCGCACGCTGGTCCAGGACGGCCTGCTCTGGCGAGAGGTCGAGCCCACGACACCGCCCCAAGTCACCTACGGACTCACCGAGTTCGGCCGGGACGTCGGAGAGCCACTCTCGGAACTGTTCGACCGGATCACACGGAGGCTGTCGCCGCGCGACGCGGAATAGCGGTCTGCGGAACAGCGGTCCAAGGAGCCCCGGGTCAGAGCGGGAGGTCGTCGGGCGGAACGCGGAACGCCTTGTGGCTGCCCAGCGGACGCACGGCGCGGAAGTCGCGGTGGTCGAGAGTGAGGATCGCGTCCGTGTCGCAGTCGGCGGCCAGTGCCACGTTCACCGCATCGGCAAGGTCGAGATCCAAGGCGCGGTACCGGATACGGATCGACACCGGCCACGAGCTGGTGGTGGGCGAGCCGGAGGCCGTGGCGGATCCGCTGGGGCGGGTGGCCGCGAACCAGCGTGGATTGACGGCCAGTTACATTACCGAAACGTAACCTACCGACGGGTATCACGAGTAACTTACCCGTAGGTAAGTTCCAGGCGAACCACTTTCGGGTGGCGCCGGCACGCACACGTGGGACGCGTGTGCGTGCCCGCGCCGCCACTTCCTGACGGCCGCTCCACAGGAGGTTCGCCATGCCCGCACGCCAACGGCGCCTGCTCGCCGCCGCGATCACCACCGCCGCCTGCCTCACCGCCCAGGCCCTGGCCCTCACCACCGCCACCGCCGCAACCGCCTCCACCACCGCCGGCGCCTCGGACGAGGTCGTCTCCAGAGGCGTCACCATCCCCGAGTTCTACAACCCGCCCACCACCCTCCCCACTACCAACGGCGCCCTCGTCCGCAGCGAGCCCCTCCCCCTCGCCCTGAGCCTGCCCGGGCTCGACGGCACGCTCCCCGGTACCGCGACCCGGCTGATGTACAAGTCCACCGACTCGAACGGGCAGCCCGTCGCCGTCACCGGTGCCTACATCGAACCGTCCGCCGACTGGACCGGCGACGGCCCGCGCCCCCTCGTCGCGGTCGCCCCCGGCACCCTGGGACAGGGCGACCAGTGCTCCGCGTCCATGGGTCTGGAACATCCGCTGTCCCTCAACAGCCAGACGGTTTCGGTGGGTTATGAGGATCTGGCGATCTACCGGCTCCTCGCCGAAGGTGTCGCCGTCGTCGTCACCGACTACGTCGGACTCGGCGCCACCGACCGGCTGCACACCTACGTCAACCGGGTCGACGAGGCGCACGCGGTGCTGGACGCCGTGCGCGCCGCGCGTTCGGTCGGCGGGGCATCGGTCGGCGCCGGCTCGCCGGTCGGGCTCTACGGTTACAGCCAGGGCGGCGGGGCGACCGCGGCCGCCGCCGAACTCCAGTCCTCCTACGCCCCCGACGTCACCCTCGCCGGGACGTACGCCGGAGCCCCGCCCGCCGACCTGACCTCCGTCACCAAGTCCATCGACGGCAGCGAACTCGCGGGCGCGCTCGGCTGGTCGCTCAACGGGTTCCTCCAGTCCGACCCGGACCTCAAGCCGCTCGCCGAGGCGCATCTCAACGACGCCGGGAAAGCCGCGCTCACCGACCTGTCGACGATGTGCGTCGGGGACGCGTTGTTCGGCTACGGCTATACGAAGAGCAGCAGTTGGACCACCGACGGGGAGTCCGTCAGCGACATCATCGCCTCAACTCCAGCGCTTCAGCGGTTCCTTGACGAGCAGCGCATCGGCACGCTGAAGCCGTCCGGCCCCGTCCGCCTCGCCACCGGCGTCAGCGACAACCTCGTCCCGCACGCCCAGGCCCGCCAACTCGCCCTCGACTGGTGCGCGAAGGGCGCCGACGTCACGTACAAGGCCGTCGTCCTGCCCGGTGTCGGCAGCGCGCTGCTCAACCACTTCGCGCCGCTGCTCACCGACCAGGGCGACGCCATCTCCTGGCTCACCGACCGCCTCGCGGGCAGGCCGACCGCCTCCAACTGCTGGACCATGCCGGTTCAGCCCTGAGATCGGCCCGACGAGTCCAGCCGTCATCGCCGAACCGTCACCGCGCCGGAAGTTCCCTCGCGACATTCCCTACGACCGTCCCCGCCAACTCCGCTGCCGTGGCGCACAGTTGCTTGCCCGGCTGGGGTGCGTACACGGTCAGCTGGAACAGCTCGGTGGTGTCCTCGCCGACGGAGTCCGTGTAGGTGCGGTGCGGGGTCCGTACGGTGCAGCTGTCGTCCTCGGCCTCGTCCGCGATGTAGTAGCTCTTGGTGCCGGCGACGTTCACGAGCGTTCCGTCGTCGGCGTCGAGCGAGTTGTCCCGGCTGAACTGGATCTCCACTTCGCGCTTGCCGTCGTCGCTGGACCAGTCGCAGTCCCAGGACCCGAACCCCGGGTCCTGGTTGGCGAGTTGGACGCCGGGCACCCGCTTGAGGTCGGCGGCGTCCAGGAGCGTGCACGCGTTCAGCTCGGCCAGGGAGTTCGCTGCCGGTGCCGATGCGCGGCGGGGTACCGGGCTGTCGGCCAGGACACCGACCACGTGATCGGTGGCGGCGTCGGCCAGTTGGCACGGGTCGGGCGACGACGGGGCCAACTGCTGCCCGTTGACGCGGATCTGCTTGCCGTCGGGGGTCAGGACGGCCCGTTCGCAGGTCTTCCCGTCCTGCTTGAGGGTCACTACCGTGAGGCTGCCGACCAGGCGGGTCGACACGATGCCGTCGAAGTCGTCCCGGTCCGAGTCGAGGTTGACCTCGACGTCCGCTGTGTCGTCACCGCTGGAGTTGCGCACCAGGACGTCGCACCGGTCGATCTCCCCGTAGTCCGGGTCCAGCGCAGTGGCGCCGAAGCGGCTGAGCGAGGCGGCGTCCACCAGCCCGCAGGGGTCCGCCGTACGTTCGTCGCCGATGGTCCCGACCCGTGCGGAGGCCGAGGGCTTCGCGTCGGTGAGGCCGACATCCTTGTCGTGCACGCCCTTTGAGTCCCACGGGCCGAAGAGGACGAGCCCGCCCGCGACGGCAGCAGCCGTCACCAGCGCCGCCGCCGTGATCGCCAACGGGCGGCGACGTACGCGACGCGGCAGCGCGAGGGTGAGGACGTCCCGGGTGCGGCGGGAGAGTCGGCCAAGCCGGAGTGTCGAGGACTCCAGGTCCAGGGTGCGGCGGTCGTCCAGCCGTTCCTGGATGTGCGCGGGCGGCGGTGCGACGCGCGTCAGCAGCTTCCGGGCGTGCGCGGCGTCGGGCCGGTCGCGGGGCTCCACCTCCAGCAACGCGGCCAGCGGCTCCGCGAGTTGACCGGCCTGGCGCGCGGGTTCGATGTGCCCCTCGACCGCCCTGGCCAGGTACGTCATGAGGTGTTCGGCCTCGCCGTACGGCGACTGCCCCTCGACCGCCGCGAACAGCGAGGCGCCCAGGGAGAACACGTCCGACTTCTCGCCCGCGGGCTGCCCCTTCGCCAACTCCGGTGCCAGATAACGGGGTTTGCCGCGGACGGTGCCGGTCGTGCTCTGCGTGGCGTCGTTGCCCAGGGCCCGGGAGATCCCGAAGTCGGTGAGTCTGGCGACGCCTTCGTCGGTGACGAGGATGTTCTCCGGTGTCACATCGCCGTGCACCACGCCCGCGCGATGCGACTTCACCAGCGCGTCCGCGATCTGGCAGCCGATCGAACCGGCCTCTTCCGGCGCCAACGGGCCGCGTTCCGCCATGAGTTGCGCGAGGCTGCGGGAGGGGACGTACTCCATGATGATCCAGCAGGTGGTGCCCTCGTCGACGTAGTCGAAGACGCCCACGATGTTCGGGTGGTGCAGCCGTCCGGCGTTGCGCGCCTCGCCCATGAGCCGTCGCGTGGCCCGATCGTCGTCCAGGCGTGCGCACTTGACCGCGACCCAGCGCTGCAGCCGTTCGTCCCACGCCCGCCATACGACGCCCATGCCGCCGGTGCCGATGGGCTCGTGCAGGAGATACCGGCCGTCGATCCTGTCCCCGGCCGCTGGTGTCACCGGCACCGTTCCACCCCTCGATCACGGTTCTGACGGGTAACGGAGTGTACAGATCCGGCACTTCACGGTGATCGGATTCACCGGACTTGATGGGGACCCACCCAGAACCGCCACACCAATTATCGACAGTGTGACTCTCTCATCCGAGAATTACATTTCCATTTATTGACAGTGTCACGCTCAACCGCGCTACGCTCCCGGCGACTCGCACTCCCCTACGGCTTGCTGGAGTCCCCCCATGCCCGAGCACACGTCCCCCCACTCGACCCCCACCCCCATCTCCACCCCCGGCCTCACCCGACCGGCGACGCGGGCATCCAGCAGGGCGGCCCGGCCTGCGTCGGCGGACGTGACCCGAGCAGCGCGATCCCGCTCACGGTCGTGCACGCCGGATCACCCATCCAACAGGCCGGTGTCACGGCCCTCACCGTCGTCGGCTTCGGCATCGTCGACGGCGCGGGCACCTGGGCCTACGACGCCTCCACCGACGACGCCGTCCTCACCTGGCCGACCGACGCGGACGCCGCGCTCCAGGCACTGATCGCCGCCCGTATGCAGGACATCGCCACGGCAGGCGGCGGCATCATGATCGACACCAACGCCCAAGCCCCGTCCACCTGGCACTCGTTGGGCGGAGTCCCGATGGGAGACGCCGTCGACCTCACCGGCCGCGTCCTCGGCCACAAGGGCCTCTACGTCCTGGACGGCGCCCGCATCCCCGGCTCCACCGGCGCCTGCAACCCGTCCATGACGATCGCCGCGCTCGCCGAACACAGCATGCGGACGATCGTGCAGCAGGACCTCGGGCGCGTCTTCTGACCGGGAGCAGGATCAGGCCCAGGTCACCGGAAGTTCCCGCAGCCCGTACACGATGTTGTCCTGGTTGTAGGTGAGTTGGTCCGCGGGGGCGGCGAGGCGCAGGGTGGGCAGGCGGCGGAGCAGCGTGGTGAGGACGATCTGGAGTTCCACGCGGGCCAGGGTCTGGCCCAGGCACTGGTGGATGCCGTAGCCGAAGGCGACATGGCGGCGGGCGTCGCGGGTGAGGTCGAAGTCGGCGGTCGACGTGAAGAGTTGCTCGTCGCGGTTGGCCGTGGACAGCATGCAGATCACGCCCTCGCCCGCCGGGATCGTCACCTCGCCCACCCGCACGGTCTCGGTCGCCGCACGGCCGAGGCCCAGGTGGATGATCGTGAGGTGACGCAGGAGTTCCTCCACCGCGCCGCGCACCAACTCCGGTTCCTCGCATAGGAGTTCCGCCTGGTCGGGGCGGCGCAGCAGGGCGAGCACGCTGACGGCCGTCATGTTCGCGGTGGACTCGTGCCCGGTGACCAGGAGCAGGAAGCCGAGTGACGCCGTCTCCTGGTCGGTCAGATCGTCGCGGGCGGCGAGGCGGCTGAGGATGTCGTCACCGGGCTCTCGACGCTTGCGCTCCGCCAATTCTGCCAAGTAGCCCATGAGTTGGGTGTGCGCCCGCTCCGCCTCCGGTCGGGTGGTGCGGTTGTCGAGGAGGGTCCGGCTGAGCGACTGGAACAGGTCGTGGTCCTCGTACGGCACCCCGAGCATCAGGCAGATGACCAGCGACGGGACCGGCAGCGCGAAGTCCGCCACCAGGTCGGCCGAGGTGCGGCCCTCGGTCATGCGGTCCACGGCCCGGTCGACGATGTCCTGGATGCCGGGGCGCAGTTCCTCGATCCGCTTGACCAGGAAGTCCTTGGTGACCATGCGGCGCAGCCGGGCGTGTTCGGGGTCGTCCATGCGGATGAAACTCGGCTTGGCGGTGGCCAGTTCACGCTGCCCGGCGGAGAGGAACGGGAACCCCGGTGTGCGCGCGTCGGCGCTGAACCGGGCGTCGGCCAGCACGGCCCGCACCTCGTCGTAGCCGGTGACCAGCCAGCACGCGGTGCCGTCCGGCAGCACGGCACGGGAGACGGCGGCCTCGCGAGCGGCGGCGGTGTAGGCGGGCGGCGGGTCGAAGGGGCAACTGCCATAGGGAGCGGGGAGGTTGAGAGTGGTGTCGACGGTCATGGGTGGGCGGTCTCCTCGTGGTCGACGAGCGTGATGGCCCCGCTGGGGCACAGGTCGGCGGCGAAGCGCACCTCGTCGGCGTATCGCGTGTCCGGCTCCGGGACGAGCAGGGTGACCCGGCCGTCCGACTCGTCCTGCTCGAACACCTCGGGCGCCGCGCCGACGCACTGGCCCGCGCTGCAACAGCGGTCCCGGTCCAGGAGCACGGTGAGAGACGGCTGTCGACTCGCGCTGTCGGAGGGGGTGTTGAGGGTGTTGAGGGTGGTGCACATGGTGGCGGTCTGGCCGGCCAGGACCAGGAGTTCGACGAGTTGCTCGGGGCTCAGGACGCCGGCCAGACGATCCCAAAGTCCCTCGGGGATCGAGGAGTTGGCGGCGAGCAGGTCGGCCGCCTCCAGGAGGGCGCGGTCCTCCGGCTGCCAGGGGTGGGTGGCCAGGTCGGCCGCCGTCGCGTCGATCTCCGCGGCCGTCAGTCCGGCGTCCTCGGCCGGGGTGCGGTGCCGCCGGTGGACGTAGGACGCGTCGAGCCGGTGGGCGACGCGCAGGACGATCAGCTCGCGTCCGCGGTGGCCGAGGGTGCCCTCGTGGGTGAGGACGCGGGCGAGGGAGAGCCAGGCGTGGGCCAGCACGGGGTGGTGGGCGAGGGTGCCGAACAGGTTCTCCCGGCCGGGGCCGTCCTGCCGGGAGTCGGCGAGCAACGACCGTAGGACCGGGGGCCATTCGGCGGGCGGGAGGGGAGGGATGCGGGGAGTGTGCGGGGTGCGGGTCGTGCTCATGGCGCTCTCACCTTCTTACGGTGCCTGGGTCTGGGAAGCTGTCGTGGTTCACCAGCGGCAGACGACCACCCCCGCGCTGGCCCCGCTCGCGAAGCCGAACATGCCCACCAGGTCGCCGCGTTGGAGGCGTCCGCTGTCGAGGGCGGCGGCGAGTTGGAGCGGGATGGTGTTGGTCGCCACGTTGCCGTGGGTGGGGAAGGTGGCCAGGATGCGGCCCGGGTCCACGCCCACCCAGTCGCAGACGACCTTGGTGAACGGCACCGACGGTTGGTGCACACAGACGAGGTCGAGGTCGTCGCCCTCGACGCCCAACTCCCTCAGCGCCCCCCGCACTTTGCCGGGCAGCCCCTCGAACGACCCCACCAACTGGGCGGAGTCGATGCGGAGATGGCCGAGTGTGCGGTGCTGCGCGTACGGGTTGGGGAGGGTCGCCGCGCGCCAGCCCCAGGAGTTGGCGAAGAACCGCGAACCGAGGATGCCGGGCCGGTCCCCCGCCTCCACCAGCAGCGCCGAGCCCATGTCACCGGTGCTGAGACTGGGCAGCGCGGTCAGCAGGTCGGCGGGGTCGTCCAGGTGCCAACGGCTCTCCCGGGTGCTGACTTCTGCGGTGGTCACCAGCACCCGGCGGTACTGCCCGCTCCGGATGAACGCGTCGGCGACCTCAAGGGCGTTGAGGACTCCGTTGCAGGCGTTCTTCAGGTCGAACACCGGGCAGCCCAGGCCGAGTTTGTCGGCGACGACATGGGCGGTGGCCGGCTCCTCCATGTCGGCGAGGATGCCGGCGTAGAGGAGCAGGTCGACGCCGCCCGGATCGGTGCCGGTGTCCTCGAACAGGCGCCGGGCCGCGTGCGCGGCCAGGTCGGAGGGCTGCTCCAGGTCGTCGGCCACGGTGCGCTCGGCCAGCCCGTACATGCGCTGGAGCACCCCGCGCGACAGCGGCACGGCGGGACTGCCCGCCCGGAATCGGTCCTCCACGGCGGCCACGCTCTGGCGCCCCTCGGGAATGTGGACGGTGGCGTGAACGATCGTGCTGTGAACGGTCATTGGTCCCTCCTCTGTCGGTGCCCTCGGTCGTCAGTCCTCGGCTCAGTCCTCGGCGGTGAAGAGCAGCACCACGTTGTGCCCGCCGAACCCGAAGGAGTGGCTGACGGCGGCCCGGACGCGCTGTTCGCGGGGCTCGCCCGTGACGCAGTCCAGGTCGAAGGGGAGGTTGTCCGGGGTGAGGTTGGCGATCGGCGGGACGGTGGAGCGGTGCACGGTCAGGGCGGTGAGGGCCGCCTCGATCGCACCGGCCGCGCCGAGGCTGTGCCCAAGAACTCCCTTGGCGGCGGTGACAGTTGGCCGGTGCGGCAATACGCGCCCGATCAACTCCGCCTCGGTCAGGTCGTTGAGCGGCGTCGAGGTCCCGTGCGCGTTGACGTGATCGACGTCCGCCGACCGCAGCCCCGCCTCCGCGAGCGCCGCCCGCAACGCCGCCTCGGCGTGAACTCCCCCGGGAGCAGGGGCGGTCGGGTGATAGGCGTCGGACGTCTGACCGGCCCCCGCGAGCCGCGCGTACCGCCGCTGTCCACGGGCGCGCGCGTCCGCCTCCCGCTCCAGGACGAGGATCGCGGCGCCCTCGGAGATCACGAACCCGTCCCGGTCCGCCGCGAACGGCCTTGAGGCGGCGGCGGGTTCGTCGACCCGGGACGACAGCGCCCCCATCCGCTGGAAGCCGGACGTGATCACCGGGGTGACGGCCGCCTCCGCGCCGCCCGCCACCGCGATGTCGCACAGCCCGGCGAGCAGCAGCCCCCGTGCGACGGCCAGGGCGCTGGCCCCGGAGGCGCACGCGGTCTCGGTCGCCAGGGACGGACCATGGGCGCCGAGGTCCAACAGCACTTCCCCGGCGGCCATGTTGGAGATCAGCATGGGCACGAGCGCGGGTGACACCAGCTCGGGACCGCCCTGGTGATGGCGGATCGTCTGGTCCTCCAGGTGCGCGGCTCCGGCCAGCCCCGAACCGATCACGACGGCGACCCGCGCCCCGTCCCACCCGGCCGGGTCGAGCCCGGCGTCGGCGACGGCCTCGCGCGCAGCGAGCACGGCGAGCTGACTGAACCGGCCCATGCGCCAGGCCTTGCCGCCGCCGATCCGGGCCTGCTCGGGAGTCATGAGCGGGATACGGCAGGACAAGTCCACGGCGCAGCCCTTGAGTTCGGGGTCCGAGGCGCCGGCGGAACGCCCGCTCAGGACCCCCTTCCAGGTCTCTTCGCGGCCGACCCCGGCCGGGGTGATGAGCCCCAGGCCGGTGACGGAGACGGGTGCGCAAGGTGCCGGCATCACGGCCGCTTGGCGTTCAGCGCGGCGACGAGTTCCCCCACGGTGCTGTGCTTGGCGGCCTCTTCCTCCGCCACCGGGACCCCGAGCTGCTCCTGGAGCGCCAGGGCGAGTTCGGCCAGCGCGAGGGAGTCGAGGTCGAGGCTCTCCAGGGTGGCCTCCGGACGGATGCTCTCGGCGCTGACCTCGAACTTCTCGGTGAGTACGGCGGTCACGGCGGTCTGGGCGGGGGACATGGGGGTTCCTTTCGACGGGGCGGGCGGGGTTCCGGAACCGAGTCGTCCGACCTGTTTTTTGCAGGACAAACGCCGGTGGGCGGGGAGCGACGGACCCGCCCGGGGACAGGCGAGGTCGGTCTCGGGCGAAGGTGGTCTCAGGTGAGGCTGGTCTCAGGCGAAGGTGGTCTCAGGCGATCTGGGTCCGCAGGGCCGGGTCGGCAGCGGGTACGGCCGCGGCATCTGTGTCGATGTGCGGCACGGTCGGCAGCTCCGGCCACACCAGGGCCGCCGAGCCCCAGGTCAGCCCGGCACCGAAGGCGGTCAGCAACACCCGTTCCCCGGCGCGGAGTTCACCCCGCGCGGCGGCGTCGGCCAGGGCCAGCGGGATGGACGCGGCGCCGGTGTTGCCGACGCGCGCGATGTTGGTGACATGCCGTTCGCCGGGTACCGGGATGCGGTCGCCGACGGCGGACAGGATGCGGGCGTTCGCCTGATGGGCGCAGAACCGGTCCACATCCCCGGCCGCCCAGTCCGCGCGCTTGAGCACGGTGTGGGCGGACTGGGTCATACGGGTCACCGCATGCTGGAAGACCTCACGCCCCCGCATACGGAAGTAACGGTCGTCCGGGCCGAATTCACCGGGTCGGGAGCGTTCCCGCGCACCGCCGCCGGGCACCTGGATCAGCTCCTCGCCCGAGCCGTCGCTGCCGAGGTCCAGCGCCAGTACGGCGCCCGGCTCGTCCCGCTCGCCGCGCCGTAGGACCACCGCCGCGGCGCCATCGCCGAACACGATTCCGGCGGAACGATCCTGCGGGTCGAGCAGCGTCGAGTACACCTCGGCCGCGACCAGCAGGACACGGTCGGCACACCCCGAGGTCAGGGTGCCGACGGCGGCGGCGAGGCCGTAGACGAAGCCGCTGCACGCGGCGGACACGTCCCATGCGGCGATCTCGCCGAGGCCGAGGCGGGTGGTCAGTCGGGGGGCCATGGCGGGCATCGGCCGGTCGGGGGTCGAGGTGGCGACGATCACGGCGTCGACCAGGGGTCCGCCGGCGACCGCGAGTGCCCGGCCGGCCGCCTCCAGCGCGAGGTCGCCGGTGGTCACACCCGGTGCCGCGCGGCGGCGCTCGCCGATGCCGGTGCGTCTGCGGACCCAGGCGTCGTCGACGTCCCACGCGGCGGGCAGGGCGTGGTTCGGCACCGCGTCCGGGGGGACGAAACCGGCGATGCCCTCAAGGACGGCCGTCTGCGGCGTTCTCAAGAGCGGGGCTGCGCTGGGCAGTCGGAAGGTCACACACGCCTCGATGGGGAAGTGATCTTGGACGAGCGCCATGACTGTAGATCGGATCAAGATCGGGGCGGGGGCGTGACGCGATGCGAACACGTGAACAGTTTCGGCCCGTTTTCCACAAAAGCGCAGCTCAGCGGCCATAGTGAGGAAACGTTACGTCTGTTATGTAGCTCGCAGATCACCCGAAAGAGGGCGATTGGAGGCGGCCGTTCGACGCACAACCGCCCCCGGGGTCATGTCAGTTCGTGAAGTCGAGCGTCAAGTGCCCCGGCGCCAGCGCGGTGAGGAAGTCGCGCGCGTCCGCGAGGGCGCCGGCGGTGACCACCCCGGACGGCCGGTGCGGGTCGGCGAGGACATGGCAGGTCGCCTCCGCGACCAGGGGCGCCGTGACCGCGTAGATGTCCTGCCCGGAGGCGACGGCACGGCGCGTCTCGCCGTTCCGCGTCGCGACGACCTCGACGAGGAACGTCTGCGCCGAGCGGCCGGAGTCGTCCACGGCGACGGGTCCCGAGGTGTCGGCGGAGCCCAGGTCCTCGACCGCGGACACCGTCATGCAGGTGTCAATGTCCGGTACGGAGAGGTGAGTTGGGATGGTCGCGCTGTCGGCCATCGTGAACTCGCCGACGACGGGCTGGACTCCGATCGGGTCCGGGAACGTCCAGTCGGCGCGGGGCGCGTCACCGGCCCGGGCCTGCAGACGGCCGTCCGCGTAGAGGATGCGCCCTCCGGAGCGACGGCCCGACGACACCTTGCCCGTCACCCGCGTGCCGTCGGTGGGACGCCAGTCGCTGAGGGCGTACGCGATGCTGATCCTGTCCACGGTCTTCCAGTCGCCGACCGCCGCCGTCGCGAGGAGGTCGCCGAGACCGCCGTAGAACGCCACCGCGGGGACGACAAGGCCGCCGGCCTCGCGGACGCGGTCGCCGTAGGCGGCGATCGTGTCCAGGACCACCTCGGTCTCCGCCGTGACATCGAGGTACGGCACTCCGGCGCGCAGTGCCGCGTCGATCACCGGAGCCGCCGTCGAGGCGAACGGACCCGCACAGTTGATCACCGCCGCCGCGCCCGCGAGGGCACGGTCGAGCGAGCCGGGGTCGTCGACCGTGGCCGGGCGGGTCTCCAACTCCGGATACAACTCCCCCAGCGCGACGAGCCGTTGGGGGTCACGGCCCGACAGGACCGGGACGAGGCCCCGGCGGAGCAGCTCCGCCACGACGAAGCGGCCGGTGTGGCCGTAGGCGCCGATGACGGTGACGCGGGCGGGAGTTGTGGGGGATGCGGGAGATGCGGGCGTCGTGGTCGGCTGCGTGCGGTGATCGGTGGTCATGGATCAAGGATCGCGGTCGGGTGCTCAGGCCTCCAGTGGCTGGAATGACGGTGCCCGTACAGTTTCGGACATGGGCATGGACCAGCAGTTGGGCAGGCACTCGGGCAGGCACAGGGTGGCTCTGGCCGTCGCGGACGGTACCCCGCTCTTCGAACTCGCCTCCGCCTACGAGGTGTTCGGCGTGGACCGGGGGATCGCCGAGCCCTGGTACGAGCTGACCGTGTGCGGGCCGGCCGCCGCCGGTGTCGGGGGCTGGCTGCGGGCCGACACCCGGCAGGGACTCGACGCGCTCGCCACCGCCGACACGGTCATCGTGCCGGCCTGCCACGACGTCGACGAGGAGCCAACGGCCGCGCTGGTGGAGGCGGTTCGGGCGGCGCACGAGGCCGGCGCCCGGATCGTCTCGCTCTGCACGGGCGCCTTCGTGCTGGCCGCCGCCGGGCTGCTGGACGGGCGGCGCGCCACCACCCACTGGGCGCACACCGACGTCCTGGCCGCCCGCCATCCCCGGGTCCAGGTCGAGCCCGACGTGCTCTACGTCGACGAGGGCACCGTGCTCACCTCCGCGGGCAAGTCGGCGGCGATGGACCTGTGCCTGCACGTCGTACGCACCGACCACGGCGCGGCGGTGGCGAACACGCTCGCCCGCACACTGGTCGTACCGCCCCACCGGCTGGGCGGGCAGGCCCAGTTCATCCCGGCGCCGGTGTCGCACGGCACGCACCACGGCACGGAGCACGCCCTCACCGAGCTGCTGGCCTGGGCGACGGCCCGCCTCGACGAGCCGCTCACGGTCACCGATCTCGCCCGGCGCGCCGCCATGAGCCCCCGCAACCTCACCCGCCACTTCCACGCGGTCACCGGCACCAGCCCCCTGCAGTGGCTCCTCGTCCAGCGGGTCAACCGCGCCCAGGAGATCCTCGAACAGACCGACCAGGGCATCGACCAGGTCGCCGCCCGCTGCGGCCTGGGCAGCGGGGCGACACTGCGGCGCCATTTCAACCGGGTGCTCGGGGTGCCGCCGGAGACGTACCGGCGCACGTTCCGGGAGGGCGGGCGGGCCCGGCGCGTCGGCTGAGGCGGCGACTGTTGAAGAATGGGCCCATGAGCATCGTCAAGATCAACGTACTCACCGTCCCCGAAGAGCAGCGCGAGACGCTGGAGAAGCGGTTCACGAACCGGGCCGGGACGGTGGACGGCTCGGACGGGTTCGAGTGGTTCGAGCTGCTCCGGCCCGTCGAGGGCACCGACACCTACCTCGTCTACACGCGCTGGCGCGCCGAGGAGGACTTCCAGAACTGGATGTCCGGCATGGGCCAGGCCGCCCACCGCGGCGGGCCCCAGGAAGGGGCCGCAGGGGGTTCCCCGCAGGGTGAGCGGCCGAAGCCCGCGTCGACGGACTCGACGCTGTGGACCTTCGAGGTAGTCCAGCAGGCCGGGCCGAAGCAGGGCTGACGAGCGGCTTGGTTCCTCATGGTCAATTCCTGACGGTCAATTCCTGACCGTCAGGTCCTGACCGTCAGGTCCTGACCGTCAGGTAGAGCCAGCCGCCCCACGTGCTCACGTTGGTGGTGTCCTTCGCACCGGCCACGTACTCGGTCCGCACCCGGAACTTCTGGCCGACCGCGTTCGTGAGGCTCAGGTGGGTCGCCCCGACGCTGCCCGCGGCCATGGAGAAGCAGCTGGACGTAGTGAGCGTGTGCCAGGCCTTGTTGTAGTACTCCTGGGCCTGGAACCGCATGCACTGCCCGGACTTGTCAGGCGTCACCGTGCCGGACACCTGCGGCTTCACCGTGTGGTGGTAGACGCGGTAGGTGACCGGGCCGTACTTGGTGCTGGTGTAGTAACTCCCCAGCTTCTCGGCGATGTTGACCCGATCGTGGACGGCGTGGGTGGCCGTCGCCGGGGCGTAGCGGTAGTCCCCGCCGAAGGACGCCGTGAAGGTCGTGTTGCGGGTGAGCCTGTACGTCGCCCTCAGGTCGCCCTTGCTGTCCACGGCCGCGGTCTTCACCAGCGTCTTCTTGCCGCCCGCGGGCGTCGCCCAGATCGACACCGTACGGCTGTTGTACGTCGTGCCGAGGTGGGCGGTGACGGCGGCCGTCGCGCCGTAGGTGTACGTCGACTCGTTGCTGGTGACGGACACGGCCGTCGCGGCGCGGGACACCTGGACGGTCGCGGACGCGCCGGCCGCCTGGTGGGCGGCGTCGCCCGGGTAGCTGACGGTGTAGGTATTGGCGCCGCCGACCGCCGGGGTGTCCTTGACGCTGATCTTGCCGTCCGCGCCCACAGGAACCGCCCAGGTGACGGGAGTTGTGGTGTGGGCCGGGTCCGTGCGGGACACGGCGACCGTCTCGCCGGCGGGGTACGGGGCGTCGCCGAGGGTGCCGCCGAAGGTGAGGGCGGCGGCGCGGGTGGCGGTCGCCGGGGCCTTGAGGGTCAGGGCCGGGGTGTACGGCGAGACGATCAGCGACGGCTCGTTGGCCGACGGCTGGTACTCGGCGTCGCCCGCGAAGGAGACACGGTAGGTGAACCGTCCGGCGGTGTCAGGCGCGTCGGTGACCGTGTACTCCGAGGTGGCCGGATCGACCGTCACCGACGGGAGTTGGACCGTCTCGTGGGTGTCCTCGTTCGTCCGGGACACCTGGAGGCCGGTGCCCTGGGGGAAGGTGCGGAAGTCCACCGAGCTCAGGGAGCCGGTGAAGACCACCGAGTGGGGCTTCGCCGAACTGACCACCGGGTAGTCGACGTTGGTCGGCAGCCGCGACACGCCCAGCTTCAGCGAGGTCGTCGCGGCCCGGTGCGCCGCGTCCCCGGCGTACGACACCTGGTAGCTGTACGTGCCCTCGTCGGTCCGGGTGTCGGTGATCGAGAACGTGCCGTCCGCGCCGACCGTGGCGTCGGGCAACTCCGTGCCGTCGCGGGTGACTTGGAGCTCGGCGCCGGCCGGGACGAAGCCTTTGGTGGTGAGTGAGCCGTCGAGCGTGAACTGCCGGGTGGGGACCGCGTATCCCGAGAGGTTCAGGGCCAGTTGGGTGTCGGTGAGCTTGGGCGCGCTCAGCACGTTGAGGGTGTAGGCGCCCGAGGCGTCCTGCGTGACTCCGTAGAGCGTCCCGCCGTCGCCTCCCCACATCAGGCCGTCGGGGGCCGGCGTCCCGGAGGGCAACCTGACGTAGTTCTCGGCGAGTTGGGACCCCGCGTAGAGGTACACGCCTGGCGCGGAGCCCTCGGTGCTGCCGACGGCGATCGTGCCGTCGGTGTCGAGGGTGAGCGAGTTCGGCGCGGAGGGGGTTCCGCCGACGTAGTACACGGAGGGGTTGGCCGTCTCCATGTCCGCCGTGCGGTAGGCCCGCAGGACGTTGTCGCTGGACGTGGCGAGCAGCACCTTCTTGCCGTCGCCGGTGACCCGGAACCCGGTCGTCGGACCGCCGGAGACCCCCATGTGGGTCAGGGCGGTCGCCGCGCCGGAGGAGACGTCGAAGGTGGCCACGTCGGTGGTGCCCGGGCCTGTCTCCTCGGCCGCGAGCACACCGCCGCCCGTCGCGAGCTGCGGCGCGGAAGGCCAATTGGCCATCACCGACTGGGGTGTTGCGACCGGTTCGGCGGCGGCCGGGTCCACGGACCCGACGGCTCCCCTGCCGTCCACCGTGCCGCCGTACCAGACCTTTCCGCCCGCCACCGCGACGGAGACGGGCCCGCTGCCGGTCCCGGTCGCGTAGCGCGCGGACTCGGTCAGCGTCGCCGTGTCGATCGCGGCGACCGCGTCACCGTCCGCGAGGGCCGCGTACAGCGTGCTGCCGTCCGGGGACAACGCCAGCCCCGTGGCGCCCTGTTCGCCGGTGAGAGTGGTGACGGGATCACCGGCCAGGTCCGTCACCACGATGCCGGTCGAACCGGCGCCCTGGCTGAAGAAGAGGTGCTGGTGAGCGGTGTCGACCAGCAGGTGCGCGTAGTGGGACAGCGGCAGCGCGGCCGTACTGTCGGCCCAGGCGGCGGAGCCGGTGAGGCCGACGGTTGCGGTGGTCAGCCCGGCGACGACCGATATCGCCGCCGTGACCGAGACCTGCTTGAGGCGCATGAAGCTCCTGTTGAAAGTGTGAACAAGCAGGTCGGACGATAACTCCCGCGAGTCACAGCCTGACCTGCCGGAATTCCATCTCCTGGCAAAGAACCTCCGCTACGACGGCTCCTGCACGGCCGTCCTCAGAAAGGGGACGGAAGCGGAGGCCGAGGGGGGCGAAAAAAGAGGCCCTCGAGATGTTTGAACCGCCGCGAAGCGGTGAGGCGAGCCGAATGCGTGCTTCTCCCACCGCCTCCGCCGAGACCCCCGGCTCCACCGCACAGGCCCCTGGTTCCGCTCAGACCCCCGGCTCCGCCCAGGCCCACGGTTCCACCCGGCCGTCCCCCACCACCGCCCCCACGGCGGAGCCCACCGCGTCGGAGCGCGGCACCCCCGGGAAGCAACGCGACCCCTTCTTCGACAACGCCAAATACCTGGCGATCGTGCTGGTGGCGATCGGCCACTCCTGGGAGCCGCTGCGCTCCGGCAGCCGTAGCGTCACCGCGTTGTACACGCTTGTCTACGCCGTGCACATGCCGGCGTTCATCGTGATCTCCGGGTACTTCTCGCGCGGCTTCCGCGCGACCCCGCCGCAGATCAGGCGGCTGCTGGGGGGAGTTGTCGTCCCGTACATCGTCTTCGAGACGGCGTACACGCTCTACACGCGCTGGACCGACCACCAACCCGACCGCGCCATCAGCCTGTTGGACCCGCTGTACCTGACGTGGTTCCTGGCGGCGCTGTTCGTCTGGCGGCTGACCACGCCGATCTGGAAGCACGTACGCCACCCGCTGCCACTCGCGCTGGTCATCGCGATGCTGGCGACCCTCTCCCCCTCCATCGGCAACGACCTCGATCTGCAGCGCGTGTTGCAGTTCCTGCCGTACTTCGTGCTCGGTCTGTGTCTGAAGCCGGAGCACTTCCAGCTCGTACGGCGGCCTGAGGTACGGCAGTTGGCGGTGCCGGTGTTCGTGTGCGCGCTCGCGGTGGCGTACTGGGCGGTCCCGCGCCTCGACTACGCCTGGTTCTTCCACAACGCGAGCGCGGAGCAACTCGGCGTGCCCGGCTGGGAAGGGCCACTCATGACGCTGGCCCTGTTCGCCTGCTCGACGCTCCTGGTCGCCTGCTTCCTCGCCTGGGTGCCGCGCCGCCGCACCTGGTTCACCGCACTGGGCGCGGGCACGCTCTACGGCTATCTCCTGCACGGATTCGTCGCGCAGGGCGCCAAGTCCTGGGGCTGGTACGACCTTTCGTGGGTCCGGGGTCCCCTCGGCGAGGTCACGGTGACCCTGGTCGCCGTCGTCGTCGTGACCGCGCTGTGCACCCCGCCGGTGCGGCGGGTCTTCCGGTTCGCGATGGAACCGGAGTTGCGGTGGGCGTTCCGCCGTGACGCGAACGAACTGGCCCGTACCCCTTAGCGACGGTTGTAGTGGATCGGCGGGCCAGTTCGTGAATTCGCGCTGAATCACGGCTGACACTTCACTGGGATACGACTCCCGTGCGAAAGGACGCACAACCAAGGACACGGAGGGAGGGTCAGACGCTGTGCCGGAATCCGGAATCCGAGTTCCTCAGCTCCTACCAACTCCCTTACGTTCCACGGAGGTTGTGCGATGTCCTCTCGTCTTTCCCGTCGTCTTTCCACTCGTTCCTCCCGTCGCCGCGCGCTGCGTTCCGCTTCGGCGCTGACGCTCGCTCTCGGCACCGCGCTCGCCGCCCCGCTGCTCCTCGCCGGGACGGCGGACGCGGCCACGGCGCCGGCCACCGCCGCGCTCAACTCCGCTGGCCAGGAGGTCGTTTACACGGCCGCCGCGGGCCAGGCCAACAAGGTGGTCGTCACCGCGTCCAAGGTGACCGGCACCGAGAAGATCACGTACGTGATCGACGACGTGGTCACGATCAAGGCGGGCACGGGCTGTTCGTACCCCACCGCCAAGGACCACACCAAGGTGTCCTGCACGGTCACCACCCTGGACAGCCAGGACCCGTACCCCACCGTGCAGTTGACGCTCGGCAACGGCAACGACACCCTCGCCTACCACAACAGGACGAACCAGACCTACTACTTCGCCTCGGTCGACCTGGGCGCCGGCAACGACAAGGCCACCGACGACGGCAGCGTCGACGGCAACTACATCGCGGGCGGGACCGGCAACGACAGCCTCACCCTCGGCACGTACTCGGTGGGCTGGGGCGACGACGGCAACGACACCCTCCACGCCGCCGCGGGGACCATCGCCCAGGGCGGCAACGGCAACGACACGATCACGACCACCGGCGACGCGGCCGACGGCGGGGCCGGCAACGACGTCATCACCGGTGGCGCGGGCGCCCAGAGCCTGACCGGCGGCACCGGCAACGACAAGATCCACGGCGGCGCCGGAAACGACTTCGTCTACGGCGGCACGGGCAACGACGTCCTCTACGGCGATGCCGGCGCCGACACGATCTACGGCAACTCCGGCAACGACACGCTGTGGGGCGGCGCGGGCACGGACGTCCTGTCCGGCGGCGCGGGCCACAACGTCGTCCACCAGAACTGACGCGGGCCGACTTCGGAGAACCGGCTCAGGGCGTGGTGTAGCCGACCACGGCCCGGGCCGGTGAGCGGAACGCGTCGTGGAACAGCGTGGACTCCTCGACAGTGACGTCGACTCGGGTGCCGTTGGCGGCCGTGGAGTGGTACTCCCAGGCGGGCCCGCGCAGCGACGAACCGCACAGCCCGGCCGGCAGCGCGATCTCGTCGTCGGCGACCGCGGGCTCCCCGTACTTCTTGTCGAACAGGGCCGTCCCCTCCGGGAGGAGGCCCGCACGGTGCAGGTAGTCCGGTATCCGCCTGCTCGTGAACGTGACCAGAGCGCTGCCGTTGCGCGTGTGGTAGTGGACGTCGGCCGCGTCGGCGGGAATCGAC